>NZ_JAGPYR010000022.1:0-90075 GCF_020312125.1 Pseudomonas sp. P135 | reverse complement strand
GGGATGCACGCGAAAAATATCGCGCTGCACTTGAAACTGCCGGCATTAAAAAGCATACGCCGGGTACTCGTATTTATATTGATGGCAAGCGAGAAGCTGAAGTTTTCACTACGAGCATTAGGTATCTTGAGACTAAAATAGCTTATATGTCTAGAAATCAAGGCACTGCCAATTACAGTAAACGCACCCATGCGGATCACCTGTCGACATTGAAGCGGGAAAAAAGAAACTATGTTGAGTATCTAAAAAGCCCGAGAGAAGAACAAACATCCATTCGTTCGTAATTCTCAAACGGCTCTCTTCACCAAAAGCACCGGCAAATACAACCCCAAATAAGCATCAACCCCCCGCATCCCTTCCTCAGTCATGCGCGGTGTGATCTCGTCATGTAACTGCACTGACCGCGCATACACCCGATCCCCCCAGCCCATCGCCGCCTACATCATTCTGCAATGCAGGCAGCTTGAGGCGGCGATCATAGACCTCAAGCATGATGCTTTCAGAATCGAAGTCGAACGCTTACCTAGCAGTTATGCGAGGTAGGCGGCGTATCGGTTTTGCCGGATGCTGACGGCTGGTTCTATTTGAAGAAGCTGCCATGACTTCCCCCAACCAGACAGTGCTGTGCAAGTATCGCTACGACCCGCTTGACCGCCTGGCTTCCAGCTCGCCGGTTGGGCAGGCGGATGTGCAGCGCTTCTATCAAAAGAACCGTTTGGCGACCGAAATAGAGGGTGCATCACGACGCACGGTCTTTCAGCATGAAGACCTGTTATTGGCTCAGCAGCGGCGTGTTGAGGGTGCGATCGAAACCACGTTGTTGGCGACGGATCAGCAACGTTCTGTCCTGCGGCTTGTGGATAAGTCCGGGGTTGAGCCAGTGGCGTACAGCGCCTATGGTCATCACCCGGCGGAAAGCGGACTGACCAGCCTGCTGGGGTTCAATGGCGAGCGGCGAGATCCTGTGACCGGGCATTATCTGTTGGGGAATGGGTACCGGGCTTACAACCCGGTGTTGATGCGGTTCAACAGCCCGGACAGTTTGAGTCCGTTTGATGAGGGCGGGTTGAATGCGTATGGGTATTGTGGAGGGGATCCGGTGGGAGTTGTGGATCCGTCGGGGCATATGCCATTTTCAATTCTCATACAGGCGGCAGACATGATTGAAAAGTTCGGTCCGCAAGCAGCTACTCTTATTGCACAGCGCGCTCTGCAAGGCGTCAGCCCTGCTGCGCGTGTTTTAGGGGGCAAACATACTCCTGCGGCTGTACCATCCTTGGTATCTAAAAAGGCAAGTAAGCTACCGTCCGCGTCCGCGTCCGCGTCCGCGTCCGCCTCTACGTCTACTTCGTCGGCTAAATCTGTTTCGAGTCGCAGGCGGACTGAGCAGCGTAGGACGTTGGAACTAAAAAGGAAAAATTTAATTAATGGACTTTCGACTAGATTGCCTATTGATGAGAGTTCCGCAAAGAGACGGTATGAAAGGTTTGAGGGGCGCGTAAGAGACGCTGAGTATCTAATAGAACATTACACGAAAAACCCTGAGAGAGTTAAGCATAGTATAATTAATCCGTCCCAGTCGCGAGAGCTTTTTGGAGCGAAGCTTGTTAACGCAGAAACTAATTTTAATGCATACCGTAAAAAATATATCGAAAAATTCGGTGAGTACGTTCGGGATCCGCCTAAAGATAAATAATATCGCTGTCTCAGGTCCGCTTCACTAAAAAAATGGCAAATACAATCCCATCGCCAGCGCAAATACGCCTACATCATCCGGCAGTACAGAGCGCTGGATGTGGAGATCAAAAACCTCAAGCATGATGCTTTCAGGCTCGAAGCCGAGCGTTTACCTAGCATTTATGCGAGGTAGGCGGCGTATCGGTTTTGCCGGATGCTGACGGCTGGTTCTATGTGAACAACTGCCATGGCCTCTCTCGACCCGATAATGCTGTGCACGTATCGCTACGACCCGCTGGACCGTCTGGCCTCCAGCTCGCCGGTTGGGCGGGCGGATGTGCAGCGCTTCTATCAAAAGAACCGCCTGGCGACCGAAATAGAGGGTGCATCACGACGCACGGTCTTTCAGCATGAAGACCTGTTATTGGCTCAGCAGCGGCATGTTGATGGTGTGGTGGACACGACGCTGCTTGCGACGGATCAGCAACGTTCTGTCCTGCGGCTTGTGGATGAGGCCGGGATTGAGCCTGTGGCTTACAGCCCCTACGGTCACCATCCGGCTGAAAGTGGCTTGACCAGTTTGCTAGGGTTTAACGGCGAACGACGCGATCCGGTGACTGGGCATTACCTGCTGGGGAATGGGTATCGGGCTTATAACCCGGTGTTGATGCGGTTCAACAGCCCGGACAGTTTGAGTCCGTTTGATGAGGGCGGGTTGAATGCGTATGGGTATTGTGGGGGTGATCCGATTGGGTTTGTGGATCCGTCAGGGCATGCGCCGTATAACAGGCTACTCAGACGGGCACTAGAAAACGCACGCTTGAAATCACCTAGCCGGAAAGATCGAATATCTACCCGTTTGTTGAGGGTGCTTGGCAAACGCTCAGAAGCGCCTCCTTCACGGGAAGGCAAGCCTTTACCTATATCACCCCTGGCATCAACGAGCGCTGCCTCATCTCCTCCACCCTCGACGACCTCAACTCTGCAAGCTCCTGATAAAGGTAGGCCGGCGATGACCACTCCAGCCATGACCTGGGAGTATAGGGTGAAGAAGGCTGAGGAGTTTCATCATCCAGTGAGCACGGCGGTGCCTACGGACTTTGAAGTGGCCAAAATCTATTTGGAGCGGCACCTTAAAAGACTGCTGGACGTAGAAAATACCATACTTTTTTATAAATCCAATCGGGCTGTAGATACCGGGAATTTTATAGAGGCTGGCCCGTCGCAGTTTTATAAAGCTATCCTGTTGAGAGATATTAATGCTTTTAAAGTATATGCAGCTGGTATGTCTAGAAAACACCGTAAGGCTATACGTAAACAGCGTTAATAACAGTATTACACTCAGTCTCTACAAACGGTCACTGCAGTGGTGATATTTTTCTCTTCACCAAAAACACCGGCAAATACAACCCCAAATACGCATCAAACACCCGCATCCCTTCCTCAGCCATGCGCGGTGTGATCTCGTCATGCAACTGCACCGACCGCGCATACACCCGATCCCCCAGTTCCATCGCCAGTGCAAACACGTCCACGTCATCTGGCAGCGCAGGCAGTTGGAAGTGTCGATCAAACACCTCGAGCATCAAGTGCCCCAGTTCAATGTCGTGCTGTCGGTCGGCCTGGTTGATTTCGGTCAGGCCGTGCTGGGCGAGGATCAATTGGCGGGCGGCGGCGTCGGCGTTGTAGATGGCCAGCATGCGCAGCTCGACGATGCGTGACAGGTCGCGCCAGGTGGTGAGCTGGTCGTGATCGATGGGTGCCTGCAGCGAGGCGCGAAAGGCGGCGTGGATGTCGGCGGTCAGTGCTTCAAGCAGCGCGGGGACGCTGGCGAAGAAGTGGTACACCGACGAGGGCGGAATGCCGGCGCGCTCGGCAACGCTGTAAATCGACAGGCTGGCCACTCCTTGTTCGGCAAGCAGCGTGCGGGCGGCGTCGAGAATCGAATCGATTCTGGCCTGGCTGCGTGCTTGAGGTTTGCGAGGAGTGGCGGCGCGTGTCATGGGCGTGGCTCTTGGTTGGGCTGCAGGCATTGTAAGGGATTCTGACGGGATGAATCGCTGCCGTCGCCAAACGATTATCGCTCCCACGCCCCGCGCTCGTCGGTATACACAAATCTAACTGTTTATCGTGCCAATGCTCCGCGTTGGCATGCAGTTCGTGACGCTCTGCGTCACAAATCTTCAGTCTGGCGAGATAGCGTGCGTAAATGAAACTCGGGCTTTAAGAGTGCCGCAACTCGTACAGCCTGAAGTAGGCGTCAACGCTCCACTGTGTGACGCGGAGCGTCACGAACTGCATTCCCACGCTGGAGCGTGCGGAACGATAATCGTGCGGCCATATGATTATCGCTCCCACGCTGGAGCGTGAGGAACGACTGGTGTCCGGGGGAGGGCATGCACGCCAAACCAAAACGCCGCAAGGCTCAAAGCCTGCGGCGTTTTGTGTTACTCGGCCTCAATCAGACCGTATGCAGGTACCAGTTGTACTCGAGGTCGGAGATGGAGTGTTCGAACTCTTCCAGCTCGCTCTCTTTACAGGCGACAAAAATGTCGATGTATTTCGGGTCGATGTACTTGGCCATCACCGGGTTGTCGTCCAGCTCGCGCAGTGCATCGCGCAGGTTGTTCGGCAGGCTTTGTTCGTGCTGCTCGTAGGAGTTGCCTTCGACCGGAGCGCCAGGCTCGACCTTGTTGACCAGGCCGTGGTGCACGCCCGCCAGGACCGAAGCCATCACCAGATACGGGTTGGCATCGGCGCCGGCAACGCGGTGTTCGATACGTACCGCATCGGCAGTGCCGGTCGGTACGCGAACGGCGACCGTACGGTTATCCAGGCCCCAGGTCGGTGAGTTGGGCACATAGAACTGCGCACCGAACCGGCGGTACGAGTTGACGTTCGGGCACAGGAAGGCCATTTGTGCCGGCAGGGTCTCGAGCACACCGCCGATTGCGTGACGCAATGCGGCGTTCTGCTCGGGATCCTCGCTGGTGAAGATGTTCTTGCCATCGCGATCCAGAATCGAGATGTGAACGTGCAGACCATTGCCCGCCTGACCCGGATAGGGCTTGGCCATGAAGGTCGTGTCCATCTCGTGATCGTAGGCGATGTTCTTGATCAGGCGCTTGAGCAATACCGCGTAATCGCACGCCTTGATCGCGTCGGCGACGTGATGCAGGTTGACTTCGAACTGGGCCGGGGCACTTTCCTTGACGATGGCGTCGGCAGGAATGCCTTGTTCCTTCGCACCTTCGAGGATGTCCTGAAGGCAGTCGACGTATTCGTCGAGGTCGTCGATCAGGTAGACCTGTGTCGAATGCGGTCGTTTGCCGGAGATCGGCGAGCGGGGCGGTTGTGGGCGACCGTTCACGTTCTCTTGATCGATCAGGTAGAACTCCAGCTCGAACGCGGCGCAGATGGTCAGGCCCATTTCGTCGAATTTGGCGACGACCTGGCGCAATACTTCACGCGGGTCGGCGAAAAACGGATCGCCTTCGAGTTCGTGCATGGTCATCAGCAATTGCGCGGTAGGGCGCTTTTGCCATGGCTCGTTGCACAGGGTGTCGGGGATGGGATAACAGATTCGGTCAGCATCACCGATGTCCAGGCCCAGGCCGGTGCTTTCCACCGTGGAGCCATTGATATCCAGAGCAAATAAAGAGGCAGGCAGGTTGATGCCCTTCTCGTAAACCTTATGGAGGCTGGTGCGTTCGATGCGTTTGCCACGCACCACACCATTCATATCTGCAATCAGAAGGTCAACGTACAGAACCTCAGGATGTTCCTTAAGGAACGCGTTCGCTTCGTTAAGCTGAACGGCACGCGGGGGTACCGACATGATGCAACACCTTTGTTGTTAAAAATATCAATCATCAATGATTGCGGATCTCAGTCAATCCGAAAGCCATGATGAAGTCAATAGAGCCTTTTTTTGCCCTAAAACTGCGCCATATGGCCTTTTTTGCTGCTATTTAGGGCGTTTTATTCCGTTTTTTACCGATGTTAAATAAGAGCAAAAGCGGCCTGTCTACTGTTTTTAACGGGCTGTTGTATAAAAAAATGAACGAGGCTAAGCTCGATCGCAACCCAGTAGAGCAACAACAGCGGGGGTCCAATGCTTCACCTTTCCCTGGTCGACACGCGACTATCAAGTCCGTACAGCGCTCATCATGCCTGTGATATCGCTGCTCGTGGTGGGTTGCCGCGCATTGCGACATCCCTGAACGGCCATCGAAGCCAGTCTGCCCTGCTCTCAACGCTGGACACTACCAGTATAGCGGCGTCGTGAGTGTGACCGCGGTCGTCTGGAAATCCGGCCCCGCAGCTGTCACCTTACCCCTATTCGGCGTCTGCCGAAACGAGTTGTACATCATGACGCCGATGCGTCTGGAACGCCTGATCACGATCAGGACAATAAAACCCTGAGGTATTTATGAGTACCAACCTCGACCAGCTCACCGATTGGTTGAAAGAACACAAGATTACCGAAGTCGAATGCATGATGTCCGACCTCACCGGGATCACGCGCGGCAAGATCTCGCCGACCAACAAGTTCATCGCAGAAAAAGGCATGCGCCTGCCTGAAAGCGTGCTGTTGCAGACGGTGACCGGTGACTACGTAGAGGACGATATCTACTACGAGCTGCTGGACCCGGCAGACATCGACATGATCTGCCGTCCCGACCAGAACGCGGTGTATCTGGTGCCCTGGGCGGTCGAGCCCACTGCGCAGGTGATTCATGACACCTACGACAAGCAAGGCAACCCCATCGAGCTGTCGCCGCGCAACGTGCTGAAGAAGGTCCTCAAGCTCTACGCCGATCAGGGCTGGCAGCCCATCGTGGCGCCGGAGATGGAGTTTTACCTGACCAAGCGTAGCGACGACCCTGACTATCCGCTACAGCCGCCGATCGGCCGCTCCGGGCGTCCGGAAACCGGCCGTCAGTCGTTCTCGATCGAAGCGGCCAACGAGTTCGATCCGCTGTTCGAAGACGTCTATGACTGGTGCGAACTGCAGAACCTGGACCTGGATACGCTGATCCACGAAGACGGCACGGCGCAGATGGAAATCAACTTCCGTCACGGTGATGCCCTGTCGCTGGCTGACCAGATTCTGGTGTTCAAGCGCACCATGCGCGAAGCCGCCCTCAAGCACGATGTCGCGGCGACCTTCATGGCCAAGCCGATGACCGGCGAGCCAGGCAGTGCCATGCACTTGCACCAGAGCATCATCGACATCGAGACCGGCAAGAATATCTTCTCCAACGAAGACGGGACCATGAGTGAGCTGTTTCTGAACCACGTCGGTGGTCTGCAGAAGTTCATCCCCGAGCTGTTGCCGCTGTTCGCGCCCAACGTCAATTCGTTCCGGCGCTTTCTGCCCGACACCTCGGCGCCGGTGAACGTCGAGTGGGGCGAAGAGAATCGCACCGTCGGCCTGCGTGTGCCGGATGCCGTGCCGCAGAACCGTCGCGTGGAAAACCGTCTGCCGGGTGCCGATGCCAATCCTTATCTGGCCATCGCCGCCAGTCTGCTGTGCGGCTTCATCGGCATGGTCGAAGGCATCAACCCGAGCGCACCGGTGGTCGGACGGGGTTACGAGCGGCGCAATCTGCGTCTGCCGTTGACCATCGAAGACGCGTTGGAGCGCATGGAAAACAGCAAGACCATCGAAAAATACCTGGGCAAGAAATTCATCATCGGTTACGTCGCGGTCAAGCGCGCCGAGCATGAAAACTTCAAGCGCGTGATCAGTTCGTGGGAGCGGGAATTCCTGCTTTTCGCCGTCTGATCACGCAGAGCGCCGCCGCGGTCGAGGCGCGGCGCTCTGCCAACTGACCTGATCAAAGGAAGTGCTGCATGAGTGCCAACAACCCGCAAACCCTCGAATGGCAGGCCCTGAGCAGCGAGCATCACCTGGCACCGTTCAGCGACTACAAACAACTGAAAGAGAAAGGCCCGCGCATCATCACCCGTGCCGAGGGCGTTTATCTGTGGGACAGCGAGGGCAACAAGATCCTTGATGGCATGTCCGGCCTGTGGTGCGTGGCCATCGGTTATGGCCGCGAAGAACTGGCCGACGCAGCCAGCAAACAGATGCGCGAGCTGCCGTACTACAACCTGTTCTTCCAGACCGCCCACCCGCCGGTGCTGGAACTGGCCAAGGCCATCTCCGACATCGCTCCCGAGGGCATGAACCATGTGTTCTTCACCGGTTCAGGCTCTGAAGGCAATGACACGATGCTGCGCATGGTTCGTCATTACTGGGCGCTGAAAGGCCAGCCGAACAAGAAAACCATCATCAGCCGCGTCAATGGCTACCACGGCTCCACCGTCGCCGGTGCCAGCCTGGGTGGCATGACCTACATGCACGAACAGGGCGACCTGCCGATCCCGGGGGTGGTGCACATTCCACAGCCGTACTGGTTCGGCGAAGGCGGCGACATGACGCCGGACGAGTTCGGCATCTGGGCGGCCGAGCAACTGGAAAAGAAAATTCTCGAGCTGGGCGTCGAGAACGTCGGTGCGTTCATTGCCGAGCCGATCCAGGGCGCAGGCGGTGTGATCGTCCCGCCAGATTCCTACTGGCCGAAGATCAAGGAAATCCTGTCCCGCTACGACATCCTGTTCGCCGCCGATGAGGTGATTTGTGGCTTCGGGCGTACCAGTGAGTGGTTCGGTAGCGATTTCTACGGCCTCAAGCCGGACATGATGACCATCGCCAAAGGCCTGACCTCCGGTTACGTACCGATGGGCGGCCTGATCGTGCGCGATGAAATCGTTGCGGTGCTCAATGAGGGTGGCGATTTCAATCATGGCTTTACCTACTCCGGGCACCCGGTGGCGGCCGCGGTTGCGCTGGAGAACATCCGTATCCTGCGCGAAGAAAAGATCGTCGAACGGGTCAGGTCGGAAACGGCACCGTATTTGCAAAAGCGTTTGCGTGAGTTGAGCGATCATCCACTGGTGGGTGAAGTCCGCGGTGTCGGGCTGCTCGGGGCCATTGAACTGGTGAAGGACAAGACCACCCGCGAGCGCTATACCGACAAAGGCGCGGGAATGATCTGTCGAACCTTCTGCTTCGACAATGGCCTGATCATGCGGGCTGTGGGCGATACCATGATCATTGCGCCACCGCTGGTGATCAGTTTCGCGGAAATCGATGAGTTGGTAGAGAAGGCGCGCAAATGCCTGGATCTGACGCTGGCGGTGTTGCAGGGCTGAAAATGCCAAAAAAAGCGTCGATTCAAGCGCAATGTGCATTGTTTGAGGGGGCTTCGGCTTGAAAGCCTGCCCAGGAAGTTGCCAGACTAATGGCTACACGCCGCTAACTGACGGTCAGTGATAAAAATACATTGGAGCTACGCATGAAAAAATTTGGCAAGACCCTTCTCGCGCTGTCCCTGATGGGCGTTGTGGCCACTGCTGCGCAGGCCGATGACAAAGTGCTGCACGTCTATAACTGGTCCGATTACATCGCGCCGGACACCGTTGCCAAGTTCGAGAAAGAATCGGGCATCAAGGTGGTCTACGACGTTTTCGACAGCAACGAGACGCTGGAAGCCAAATTGCTCGCTGGCAAATCCGGCTATGACGTGGTCGTGCCATCCAACAACTTCCTGGCCAAGCAGATCAAGGCGGGCGTTTATCAGGAGCTGGACAAGTCCAAACTGCCGAACTGGAAGAACCTCAACGAATCACTGCTCAAGGCCGTGTCGGTCAGCGACCCGGATAACAAGCACGCATTCCCGTACATGTGGGGGTCGATCGGGATCGGCATCAACCCGGACAAGGTCAAGGCCGCTCTGGGTGCTGACGCGCCAGTCAATTCCTGGGACCTGCTGTTCAAGCCCGAGAACGCTGCCAAGCTGAAATCGTGCGGCATCAGCTTCCTCGACTCGCCGACCGAAATGCTGCCGATTGCCCTGCATTATCTGGGCTACCCGACCGACTCGCAGGACAAGAAGCAGCTCGCCGAAGCTGAAGCGCTGTTCATGAAGATTCGTCCGTCGATTGGCTATTTCCACTCGTCCAAGTACATCTCGGACCTGGCCAACGGCAACATCTGCGTAGCGGTCGGTTACTCGGGTGATATCTACCAGGCCAAATCCCGTGCTGCCGAAGCCGGTGGCAAGGTGAAGGTTGCCTACAACATTCCGAAAGAAGGCGCCGGCAGCTTCTATGACATGGTCGCCATTCCCAAGGATGCCGAAAACGTTGAAGGTGCCTACAAGTTCATGAACTTCCTGATGAGGCCGGAAGTCATGGCCGAAATCACCAACGCCGTGCGCTTCCCGAACGGTAACGCGGCGGCTACGGCGCTGGTCGACAAGGAAATCACCAGTGACCCTGGCGTTTATCCACCTGCCGACGTACAGGCCAAACTGTATGCAATCGCTGACCTGCCTGCAGCTACGCAGCGAATCATGACCCGCAGCTGGACCAAGATAAAGTCAGGTAAATAAGCCTGTCATCAAACCTGTGGATGCTGCGTAGCCTCGGCTGCGCAGCCTCCAGCAGACAGGAATATTGCCTAAACCTTTGCTGGTTGGACGCATAGACGGTAAGTTGCGCGCCGGTTTGGTTTTCCGGACGCCCTCCGGCGCTCAGGCCCCTCTGTTAAAAGGACTCATTCTTTGTCTATTTCTATTCTTTCCAAAGCCTTGCTGGCGGCTGCCGGCCTGACACTGACCCTCAGTGCCCAGGCTGAGTCCACCGTGCATATTTATAACTGGTCCGACTACATCGGCAAGACCACCCTGGCGGACTTCGAAGCCACCACCGGCATCAAGCCGATGTACGACGTGTTCGACTCCAACGAAACCCTGGAAGCCAAGCTGCTGGCCGGGCGCACCGGTTACGACGTGGTCGTGCCGTCCAATCACTTCCTCGGCAAGCAGATCAAGGCGGGTGCGTTCCAGAAGCTCGACAAGTCGCTGCTGCCCAACTACAAGAATCTCGACCCTGCGCTGCTCAAGCGTCTGGAGAAGAACGATCCGGGTAACCAGTACGCCGTGCCGTACCTGTGGGGCACCAACGGCATCGGTTACAACGTCGAGAAGGTCAAGGCCGTGTTGGGCGTCGACAAGATCGACTCCTGGGCCGTGCTGTTCGAGCCGGAGAACATCAAGAAGCTCTCCAGCTGTGGCGTAGCGTTTCTTGATTCTGCCGATGAAATGTTGCCAGCGGTGCTCAACTACCTTGGGCTGGACCCCAACAGCACCAAGGAAGCCGATTACAAGAAGGCCGAAGCCAAACTCATGGCGATTCGTCCTTACGTGACCTATTTCCACTCGTCCAAATACATCACCGATCTGGCCAATGGCGACATCTGCGTTGCCGCAGGTTTCTCGGGCGATGTGTTCCAGGCCAAGGCTCGTGCAGAAGAAGCGGGCAAGGGCGTGAAGCTCGCCTACAGCATCCCGAAAGAGGGCGGCAACCTGTGGTTCGACATGCTGGCCATTCCGGCTGATTCGAAAAACATCAAGGAAGCCAGCGCCTTCATCAACTACATGCTCGACCCCAGGGTGATCGCCAAGGTCAGCGATGAAGTCGGCTATGCCAACCCCAATCCCGCCTCCGGCGAGTTCATGGACCAGAAAATCCGTACTGACGCAGCGGTCTACCCGCCTCAGGAAGTGTTGGACCGGCTGTTCGTGAACAGCGAGTTGCCACCCAAGGTGCAACGTCTGATGACCCGCAGCTGGACCAAGGTCAAGTCGGGCAAATAAAAATCCAGCACCCGGCCATATGGGCCGGGTTGCCTATCTGTTGGGAGTTTCACCCATGGCAGTTGCCTCCGGCGCCTACAAGAAAGCCCTCGAAGGCGGTCAGCAACCCAAAGAGGTGCTGGTCAGGATTGATCGGGTCACGAAAAAGTTCGACGAGACGATCGCGGTGGACGATGTGTCCCTGCAGATCAACAAGGGCGAGATCTTCGCCCTGCTTGGCGGCTCTGGCTCCGGCAAATCGACACTGCTGCGCATGCTGGCCGGGTTCGAACGGCCGACCGAAGGCCGCATCTACCTCGACGGCGTCGACATCACCGACATGCCGCCGTACGAACGCCCGATCAACATGATGTTCCAGTCCTACGCGCTGTTCCCGCACATGACCGTGGCGGACAACATCGCCTTCGGCCTGAAGCAGGACAAGCTGGGCAAGCCGGAAATCGAAGCCCGCGTGGCGGAAATGCTCAAGCTGGTGCAGATGACCCAGTACGCCAAGCGCAAGCCGCATCAGCTCTCGGGTGGTCAGCGTCAGCGCGTGGCCCTGGCTCGTTCGCTGGCGAAAAAGCCCAAGCTGTTGCTGCTCGACGAGCCGATGGGTGCGCTGGACAAGAAACTGCGTTCGCAGATGCAACTGGAGCTGGTGGAGATCATCGAGCGCGTCGGCGTGACCTGCGTGATGGTGACTCACGATCAGGAAGAGGCCATGACCATGGCCGAGCGCATCGCGATCATGCACCTGGGCTGGATCGCGCAGATCGGCAGCCCGATCGACATCTACGAGACCCCGACCAGCCGTCTGGTCTGCGAATTCATCGGCAGCGTCAACCTCTTCGAAGGTGACGTGATCGAGGACATGGAAGCCCATGCGCTGATCCGCAGCCCCGAGCTGGAGCGCAATATCTATGTCGGCCACGGCGTCAGTACGTCGGTGGAAGACAAGCACATTACCTACGCACTGCGTCCGGAGAAGCTGCTGATCACCACCGAGCAGCCAGGCTTCGAATACAACTGGTCGCGTGGCAAGGTCCACGACATCGCCTATCTGGGCGGTCATTCGGTGTTCTACGTCGAGCTGCCGGGCGGCAAGCTGGTGCAGTCGTTTGTCGCCAACGCCGAGCGGCAGGGCGCGCGACCTACCTGGGGCGATGAAGTCTACGTCTGGTGGGAAGACGACAGCGGCGTGGTACTGCGCTCATGAAAATCCGCAAGATCAAGCGCGCGTTCGAGCGCATAAAGCCCAACGGGCGGCAGATGGTCATCGGCGTGCCGTTCCTCTGGCTGTTCCTGTTCTTTGCTCTGCCGTTTCTGATCGTGCTCAAGATCAGCTTCGCCGAGGCCGACGTCGCGATCCCGCCGTACACCGAAATCTTCAGCTACGCCGACGAAAAGCTGCAGATGGTCCTCAACTTCGCCAACTACACCTTGCTCAGTGGCGATGATCTGTACGTTTCGGCCTATCTGGGCTCGCTGAAGATGGCCTTCATCAGCACCTTGCTGTGTCTGCTGATTGGCTATCCGATGGCCTACGCCATCGCCAGCGCGCGCAAGGACCTGCAAACCGTGCTGTTGCTGCTGATCATGATGCCGACCTGGACGGCGATCCTGATCCGCGTCTACGCCTGGATGGGCATCCTCAGCAACAACGGGCTGCTCAATGCATTCCTGATGTGGCTGGGCCTGATCGACGCGCCGTTGCAGATCCTCAACACCAACCTGGCGGTGTACATCGGCGTGGTCTATTCCTACCTGCCGTTCATGATCTTGCCGCTGTACGCCAACCTTGTGAAGCACGACACCAGCCTGCTGGAAGCCGCGTCCGACCTGGGTTCGAGTACCTTCAACAGCTTCTGGAAAATCACCGTGCCGCTGTCCAAGAACGGCGTGATCGCCGGCTGCATGCTGGTATTCATTCCGGTGGTCGGTGAGTTCGTGATTCCCGAGCTGCTCGGCGGCCCGGAAACCCTGATGATCGGCCGCGTGCTGTGGCAGGAATTCTTCAACAACCGTGACTGGCCGGTGGCTTCGGCGCTGGCGGTCATCATGCTGCTGGTGCTGATCGTGCCCATCATCCTGTTCAACCGCAGTCAGGCCAAAGAACTGGAGGGCAAGGCATGAACCGCTTTCGATTCTCGAACCTGATGCTGGTGCTGGGTTTGCTGTTCATCTATGCGCCGATGGTGATTCTGGTCATCTACTCGTTCAACGCCTCGCAACTGGTGACGGTCTGGGGCGGCTGGTCGGTGAAGTGGTACGTCGGCCTGCTGGACAACTCGCAACTGATGGGCTCGGTGATGCGCTCGCTGGAAATCGCCTGCTACACCGCCGTTGCTGCGGTGGCGCTGGGGACCATGGCGGCGTTTGTGCTGACCCGCATCAGCCGCTTCAAGGGCCGCACGTTCTTTGGCGGGCTGGTCACAGCTCCCTTGGTAATGCCGGAAGTGATCACCGGTCTGTCGCTGTTGCTGCTGTTCGTGGCCATGGCGCAGATGATCGGCTGGCCGCAGGAACGCGGCATCATGACCATCTGGATCGCGCACACGACGTTCTGTGCGGCCTACGTGGCGGTGGTGGTGTCGGCGCGGCTGCGTGAGCTGGACCTGTCGATCGAAGAAGCCGCAATGGACCTGGGCGCCCGTCCGTGGAAGGTGTTCTTGCTGATCACTATCCCGATGATCGCACCGTCGCTGGCAGCCGGGGGCATGATGTCCTTCGCGCTGTCGCTGGACGACCTGGTGCTCGCCAGCTTCGTTTCCGGGCCCGGCTCGACGACCTTGCCAATGGAAGTGTTCTCAGCTGTGCGTCTGGGTGTGAAGCCTGAAATCAACGCCGTAGCGAGCCTGATCCTGCTGGCCGTGTCACTGGCGACCTTTCTGGTCTGGTTCTTCACCCGCCGCGCGGAAAACAACCGCAAGCGTGCGATCCAGCAAGCCATCGAGGAAAGCGCGGCAGACGCCTGGAAACAGCCTGATCCAAGGCGTGCTCCGGCGGCGTGAAGACCTGATTGCGCGCGATACACAAGTCCGCTCCTGATTCTGCCCTCCGGGCGTGGGAGCCAACTTGTTCGCGAAGATGTTGGTCGCAAGTCCGCTCTTGATTCTGCCCGCAGGGCGTAGGAGCGAACTTGTTCGCGAACTGCCGGGGACCGGCAGCCAAACCAGCGACCCCGGTTGTGCCTGATGTATCGCACGTGACGGTTTCACTGTCGGTTCCCGACAGTTCGCGAGCAAGCTCGCCCCCACGCCCTCCGGGCAGAAGCCCCATTTCCGGGCTCGGCGCAGAGAGTGTCGCTACGCCCCCTGCACCAGCCGCAAAACGCCTGGAAGCAGCCTGATCGGGCGCGATACGCAAGTTCGCTCCTGATTCTGCCCGCAGGGCGTGGGAGTGAGCTTGCTCGCGAAGACGTTGGTCGCAGGTCCGCTCTTGATTCTGGCCGAAGGCCGTAGGAACTTGCTCGCGAACTGCCGGGGACCGGCAGCAAAACCAGCGACCTCGGTTGTGCCTGATGTACCGTACGTGACGGTTTCACTGTCGGTTCCCGACAGTTCGCGAGCAAGCTCGCTCCCACGCCCTCCGGGCAGAAGCCCCATTTCTGGGCTCGGTACAGAGAGTGTCGCTACGCCCCCTGCACCAGCCGCAAAACGCCTGGAAGCAGCCTGATCGGGGCGATACACAGATTCTGCCCGCAGGGCGTAGGAGCGAACTTGTTCGCGAAGACGTTGGTCGCAGGTCCGCTCTTGATTCTGCCCGCAGGGCGTAGGAGCGAACTTGTTCGCGAACTGCCGGGGACCGGCAGCCAAACCAGCGACCCCGGTTGTGCCTGATGTACCGCACGTGACGGTTTCACTGTCGGTTCCCGACAGTTCGCGAGCAAGTTCGCTCCCACGCCCTCCGGGCAGAAGCCCCGTTTCCGGGCTCCGCGCAGAGAGTGTCGTTACGCCCCCTGCACCAGCCGCAAAACGCCTGGAAGCAGCCTGATCGGGGCGATACACAGATTCTGCCCGCAGGGCGTGGGAGTGAGCTTGTTCGCGAACTGCCGGGGACCGGCAGCCAAACCAGCGACCTCGATTGTGCCTGATGTACCGTACGTGACGGTTTCACTGTCGGTTCCCGACAGTTCGCGAGCAAGCTCGCTCCCACGCCCTCCGGGCAGAAGCCCCATTTCCGGGCCCGGCGCAGAGAGTGTCGCTACGCTCCTGGCACCAACCGTAAAACCCCTTCCGTATGCTCCGCCACATCCTTCTCGCTGAAGCGCTGTGGCAGGTACTCGCCGTTCACGAAGGCCTTGGCCTGATCCGAATAGTGCTTGTCGAATGGCACGCCGCTTTGTCCTACCGGGTTTATCCCCAGGCTATGCGCCGGGTCGGCGAAGTCGATCAGGCGGCGCGTCGAGGGGCCGTAGCCGACTGGCCACGGGGCAGGGCGGATGCTCGACGACAGGTTGTTCGGCACTTCATGCGTGCCCGGCGCTGCGTACGGGCCGACGTTGAAAATCATGTCCAGCGGCTTCTGCGAACCCAATGGGTGGCCTTGGGTCAGGGTATGCGCCTTGCCCCACACCCATTCGTCCGGGTTGGTGCCGTACAGCGACCTCAAATGCGAAACACTGGCGCGCCAGGCCACCTTGACGGTGTTGGCGCGGCTTTCTTCGTGGGGTGAATTGCGATTGTTCCACCACGGCGAATCGGCATCGGCGGCCAGGCGCGGCAGGGCAGCGTCCATTACGCGGCTCGACAGCAGGGTTTCAAACATCGCGTCGCCCAGTTCGTCGTGAAAGGTCTCTTCGGTCAGGTCGAACAGGAACTGATTGAACAGCGTGGCGCCCACCGAATCGACAGGGTAATCGCCTTTCCAGCTGGCCAGTCGTTCCACGAGTGCCAGTTCGTCCGGGTCGCTGACAACACTGCGCAGTACCGGAATCAATGGCCTGAGAATGCTCGGTGCATAGTCGGTCTGCGTGTCCAGTTGCAGCGCCTTGCTGGCGGCAAGGTCCCACTTGACGCTGGCGTCACTCAGTTGCCGGTTCAGCTCCTGGCCACGTTCGGCCGGGTTGTAGTAGCCGGGAATCTGCATACCGGTCGGCGACAGCGGCTGGAAATTGGCTGAGACGATGTAACCACGCGCCGGGTTTTCTTCGTGCGGGTTGGCGCTGAACGGGTAAAAACCGAGCTTATCGGCCTGCGCCGTGCTGCCGTCCAGAATGAAGGTGGGGTTGACGCCTTGCGGGCGGATCGGCAATTGCGCCGCAGCCCACCAGCCGATATCGCCTTTGGCGTTGGCCCAGACGATGTTGAGGCCCGGTGACTGAATCTTCTCGGCCGCGCTACGCATCTTGTCCAGCGTATCGGCGCGGTTGGCCTCGTAAAAACCGTCCAGCACCGGGTTGGCAGACACCAGAAAAGACCACCACATCGCAATTGGCGCCTGGCCGGCGTTCTTGCCCATCACGTTGTTGACGATAGGGCCGTGCGGCGATTCGAGCAGCGTCAGTGTGACCGGCGCCTGGCCTTTGACGGCGATCTGCTGCTCGGTGCGTTTCATGTCCACCCACTGCCCGTGGTACCAGACCTGATTCGGGTTATCCGGGTTGGTCTTCTCGGCAATCAGGTCCACGTCGTCATTCTGGAACATGGTCAGGCTCCAGCCGAAGTCCATGTTGTGGCCCAGCAACGCGAACGGGTTGAGCGCCGGAAAGTGCCCGTACAGCTCAAAGCCCGGCGCCGACAACTGCGCTTCGTACCATACCGAAGGCACCGAGAAGCGGATGTGCGGGTCACCGGCGAGGATCGGCTTGCCGCTTTGCGTGCGGCTGCCGGAAATCACCCAGGCGTTGCTGCCTTCGAACTGCGGCAGGCCAGCGTCTTCAAGCGCCTTGTGACTCAACTGCGCGAGCTGATTCAGGCCCTTCCAGTCGGCGTCGGCCAGTGCCGGTTTCGAGTCGAGCATGCCGTCCGGGTGCCAGTCCAGGTCGAAGACTTTCAAGTACTCCGGACCCAGCTGATCACGGACGTAGGTCAGCAGTGGCTCGGTTCTGAACGCCGCGGCAAAGCTGTAAGCCAGATAGCCGGCGATGCTGACCGTGTCCTCTGGGGTGAACCGCCGTCTGGGAATGCCCAGCGCGTCGAACTCCATCGGCCTTGCGTGGGTGTCCTGATACTGGTTGATGCCGTCGATGTAGGCTTCCAGCGCTTTCCAGGTCGGGGTGTTCTTGTCCTGACGTGCGACATACGCATCCGCGTGCTCACGAATGCGCAGGCTGCGAAACAGCTTGTCGGTCTCGAGCAGATTCGGCCCCAGTACCTCTGCCAGCTCGCCACGTGCCAGGCGACGCAGCATTTCCATCTGGAACAGTCGGTCCTGAGCCTGGGCATAGCCCAGCGCACGGTAAAGGTCGGCTTCGTTCTCGGCGCGGATGTGCGGCACGCCACGCTCGTCGTAGCGCAGGGTGACGGGGGCCTGAAGACGGCTCATGGCGATCTCGCCATCACGTACCGGCAGTTTGCTATTTACGTACCAGCCCGCGCCACCCGCAAGCAGGGCGATGATGATGGCTAGAATGAAGAGGCTGCGTTTCATCCGTTTTCTCTGTAAATGGCGTAGGCAGGAATGGAGACTATCGTTGTGACGCAGTTGACTCGATGAAACCCGACACACGAGTCTGTTTGAAACGGCTTCAGGGCGAATTCGGGCGAGTGAATTCGCGCGCATCGCCCAGTGTGCAGACAACAATGTGCACGTTCGATGACAGATATCTGCGATTACAGCCGCTTAGCTTGCCATGCCGAAGCAGACAGAAGAATATCGTTACACAACTTTACGAGCCATTTGTTGAAATCTGGAAACCACATGTCCGCCACGTTTGACCCCGATAACCTGCGTGCCAGCCTGCTGCCGCTGAGCGTTATTGACCCGCTTTCCATGGAGGGACTGGCCTATCAGCGCTTCTACGGTCTTGCCGGACTGTGTGGCGAGAACGTCATACGCAGCTGGCTGGGGCGCCTCGATGTGGCGGGCTACGAGGTGGTCGGGCAGGTATGGCTGCCTGATAGCCCGGTCGCCACGCTGTTTCTGTTTCACGGCTTCTATGACCACATGGGACTGTACCGGCATGTGATCGAATGGGCTCTGGAGCAGCGCTTTGCGGTGATCGCCTGCGACCTGCCGGGGCATGGTCTGTCGAGCGGCAGCCGCGCCTGCATCAATGACTTCGCCGAGTACCAGCTGGTGTTGCAACGCCTGCTGCTCGAAGCCGAAGGCCTCGGGCTACCACATCCCTGGCACCTGTGCGGACAAAGCATGGGCGGTGCCATCGTGACGGATCACCTGCTTCATCAGGGCGCAGACTCGCCCGCGCAGGGCGAGGTGATCCTGCTGGCGCCGCTGGTCAGGCCGCGCGCCTGGGGCTGGTCGCGTCTGAGTTATCACCTGCTCAGACCGTTCGTGAACGGCATTGCCCGCCGTTTCACCGAAAACTCCAATGCGCCCGCGTTCCTGCCGTTTCTGATGGCCGATCCGTTACAGCCGCTGCGACTGCCCACGGCCTGGGTCGGCGCGCTGGGGCAATGGATCGTGCGTGTTGAAAGTGCGCCGCGCAGCCTGCGCAGCCCGCTGATCATCCAGGGCGAGGCGGACATGACGGTCGACTGGTCGCACAATCTGGCGATCCTGAAAGACAAGTTCAGCCAGCCGCAGATTCTGATGCTCGGGCACGCCCGGCATCATCTGGCCAACGAAACGCCCGAGCTGCGGGCTCGGTACTTTGATTTTCTGAAAGGGCGACTGCGTTAGACTTTTTCAGCCTTGCCAGCCTGCAGCGCCTTTACCTGTCGGCGCAGGCGAGCGTTGTCAACGGCCGTGATGACGAGCATCAACGCCCCAAACACGGCAAAGGCGTCCTGTCCCAGAGAACTCCAGAACAGCCAGGCGAAAAAGGCCATTACGATACCGGTGGCGAGCAAAGCCAATGAGTCTTTCATGCGATGGTGTCCATTCCTTTGACCTCAGGCGCTTGAAGGCCTGAACGGTTTTTACTGTCCGGGATTGAGGCTCGACGCACTCTGCCCGACCGCCAGCCCGGCGCGAATCGCGGCCAGAGCGGCCTGGTAATAGGCTTTACCTTCCGGCGACTCGGCGAAGGTCGAGAATTCTTCGAGCTCAGGGTCGGACAGGTCGCGATAGACGTACAGCAGCGTGTTGTTCAGATCGGCACTCATCTGCGCCATCAGTCGCTCGCGCTGGCCTTCGAGCATGCCCTGCGCCTGGCCTCCACCGAACAGGCCGGGAATCATCTGGCTGAGGCTGTCTGCGGCAACACCGGCGATGGCAAGGCTGACTTCCGCGCCGGCCTCTCTGGCCGGCAGCGCCTGGGCCAGATGGCCGATCAACAACTGACGCGTTGCGTCCGCTTCGATATGCGGCAGCCCCTGGGCATGTTTGGCCAGTTGATCGGCGCGGGTGGCGGTCAGCTCGGCATTGACGATCTTGCGGCCCAGCGGCGACTGGAAAAACTGCAGCGACGGGGCAGGGTCCTTGAGGCTTTCACGCAGGCGCTTCGACGCGCGCTGGTCCATGGCCTGGGGGGCGAAACGCTGATTGCTGTTATTGACCAGCGCTTGATAAACCGCGGGCGGCAGGTTGTTGCTGTAGCGCTGTTGGGCAGCCTTGAGAGCATCGTTGAAATGCGCGCGCTGTTCCGGCCAGCCTGCAGACTTGTACAACTGATCGTAGCTGTCTGCCCAGGCAGGTGAGGTGCAGAACATCAACAGCAAAACAAACAAACGACGCATTGGGGACTCCTGTCGGCAGGCCGCTATTCTCCCGGTGTTGGCGTGGATTTGTCGAGTTATGAGTGCCTTCGGTGAATGAAATCTCGCGCGCGTGATACCGCCTGTATAAGCCTCTGTCCGATTTCAGAGCTTATGGATACTATGCACGCCATGCGCATACCCTCTGACCACCCACTGCTGTTGCGAATCGTCGACGATCTGGCCGCTAACGGCTGGTCGCAGCAGAATATTTTCCTGCCCGAAGCTCTGACTCTGGAACTTGAGCAAGAGTGCCGCAAACGTGCAGCGGAAGGTGAGCTCGAGCCTGCTGCGATTGGCAAGGGGCCGGCACTGGAAATACGCGAGGGTATTCGCGGTGACCGCATTCAGTGGCTTGAACCGGGGCAGGTGCAGTGCTGCGATCGCTATCTTGAGCTGATGGACAGTTTGCGTCAGGCGCTCAATCGCGGCCTTTTCCTCGGGCTGGAGGATTACGAAAGCCATTTCGCGCTGTATCCGCCGGGTGCCCGCTACCTCAGGCATGTGGATCGATTCCGCGATGACGACAGGCGCATGGTGTCGGCGGTGCTCTACCTCAACAGCGCATGGCTACCCGAGCACGGCGGTCAGTTGCGCATGTACCTCAAGGACGAGGTGGCTTACGACGTTCAGCCTGCGGGCGGCTGCCTGGTGGTCTTTCTGTCCGGCGAAATTCCCCACGAAGTCATGCCCGCCAGTCGTGATCGACTGTCACTGACGGGGTGGTTCAGACGCCGGGGCAACGAGCTGTTCCAGTGACCTGCAGGCTGCGTTCATGAAAACAGTTTCATCAACGCAATGAGCCATTGAGCCTGGCTGCGGTCTATCGTGAGCACTCCTGAACCGACGGATTCGTCGTGTGAGGGTCGACTTACGCCAACTGCAGCCGGAGCAATCATGAAATCCTTATTTTCTGGAACGATGGTCGCCGGCCTGTTGCTCAGCGCATCCATGCTGGCCAGCGCCGCCGATATACCACGCACCGCAGCCCCTGAAGGCGCCGAGGTGTACATCATCTCGCCCAAGGACGGTGAAACGGTCACCTCACCGTTCAAGGTGCAATTCGGTCTCAAAGGCATGGGCGTCGCGCCTGCGGGTGTCGATGTTCCCGAGACCGGTCACCATCACCTGCTGATCGACGTGAAGGACCAGCCGGCGATGAATGCACCGCTGCCGGTCAGCGACAACATCCGCCACTTCGGCAAGGGCCAGACCGAAACCGAAATCAACCTGCCGCCGGGCCAGCACACCCTGCAATTGCTGATGGGCGACAAAGGCCACATGCCGCTGAACCCTTCGGTCGAATCGAAGAAGATCACCATCAACGTGAAGTAGGGCTGTCAGTGCTGGTGTGACGCAGAGCGTCACGAACGGCATTCCCACGCTGGAGCGTGAGGAACGATTATCGCAACTATCGTGCGACGCTCTGCGTCGCATGCCTTTCTGGACGCTCTGCGTCCTCTTGCGACGCGGAGCGTCGTGAACGGCATTCCCACGCTGGAGCGTGAGGAACGATTATCGCAACTATCGTGCGACGCTCTGCGTCGCATGCCTTTCTGGACGCTCTGCGTCCTCTTGCGACGCGGAGCGTCGTGAACTGCATTCCCACGCTGGAGCGTGAGGAACGATAGGTGCCCGCAAGAACATCGCTCGTGCCCACACGGGGTGGGCACGGCGATCAGATCAGAACAGCACGCGGCTGCGGATGGTGCCTTTGATCTGTTGCAGCTTGGCCTGGGCGAGGTCGGAGTATTCGGCGTCGACGTCGATGACCACGTAGCCGACTTTCTCGTTGGTCTGCAGGAACTGACCGGAGATGTTGATACCGTTTTCGGCGAAGACCTTGTTGATCTCGCTGAGCACGCCCGGGATGTTTTCGTGGATGTGCAGCAGGCGGTGCTTGCCAGGGTGCGCAGGCAGCGCCACTTCCGGGAAGTTGACCGAGGACACCGACGTACCGTTGTCGCTGTACTTGACCAGTTTTTCCGCCACTTCCAGACCGATGTTGGCCTGCGCTTCGGCTGTGGAGCCACCGATGTGCGGCGTCAGGATCACGTTGTCCAGACCGCGCAGCGGGCTTTCGAAGATGTCGTCGTTCGAGCGCGGCTCGACCGGGAACACGTCGATGGCGGCGCCGATCAGGTGCTTGTCCTTGATGGCGTCAGCCAGTGCGTCCAGCTCGACCACCGTGCCACGCGCGGCGTTGATCAGGATGCTGCCCTTCTTCATCGCGCGGATTTCTTTCTCGCCGATCATCCACTGGGTTTCCGAGGTTTCCGGAACGTGCAGGGTGACGATATCGGACATGCCCAGCAGCTCGTTCAGGCTCGACACCTGAGTGGCGTTGCCCAGCGGCAGTTTGGTCAGCGTGTCGTAGAAGTACACCTGCATGCCCAGACCTTCGGCCAGCACCGACAGCTGCGTACCGATCGAACCATAACCGATGATGCCCAGCTTCTTGCCACGGATCTCGAAGGAGTTGGCCGCGCTCTTGATCCAGCCACCACGGTGGCAGGAAGCGTTCTTCTCGGGGATACCGCGCAGCAGCAGGATGGCTTCGGCCAATACCAGTTCGGCGACCGAGCGGGTATTGGAGTAGGGCGCATTGAACACTGCGATACCGCGCTCGCGCGCCGCGTTGAGGTCAACCTGGTTGGTGCCGATGCAGAAGCAGCCGACCGCAACCAGTTTCTTGGCGCAATCGAACAGCTCTTCGGTCAACTGAGTACGAGAGCGGATACCGATGAAATGGGCGTCGGCGATCTTTTCTTTCAGTTCGGCTTCCGGCAGAGACTTGGTGTGGTACTCGATGCTGGTGTAACCGGCTGCCTTGAGGACGTCGACAGCGGATTGGTGGACGCCTTCGAGAAGAAGGAACTTGATCTTGCTCTTGTCGAGGGAAGTCTTGCTCATCTGCGTAAACCTGTGTCCCGAAGAAAATTGGCAGGGGGTGGCCGGATCGGCTCTGGGCACGACTCGCGGGGGGCGTATGCTAGCATATGAGCCCCGCGAAACCTCATCCCGAACGTGAACCGTTCTCAGGATGCCCATGAATCGTTCGAGAGTTGATTCAATGACCGATCGCGTTTTGATTGATGAGCTGCAGACCCTGGTTGACCCTGGCAAGGTACTCACGGATGCCGGGTCTCTGGAGACTTACGGCAAGGACTGGACCAAGCAGTTCACCCCTGCGCCGCTGGCCATCGTATTCCCCAAGACCACCGAACAGGTGCAGGCCATCGTACTCTGGGCCAATGAGCGGCTGGTGGCGCTGGTGCCTTCGGGTGGACGAACCGGTCTTTCGGCGGCCGCGGTGGCCGCCAACGGTGAAGTGGTCGTCTCGTTCGATTACATGAACCAGGTGCTGGATCTGAACCTCACCGACCGCACGGCGGTCTGTCAGCCGGGCGTCATCACTCGTCAGTTGCAGGCGCTGGCTGAAGACAACGGCCTTTATTACCCGGTCGATTTCGCTTCTTCGGGCTCCAGCCAGATCGGCGGCAATATCGGCACCAATGCCGGCGGTATCAAGGTCATTCGCTACGGCATGACGCGCAATTGGGTCGCCGGCCTCAAGGTCGTCACCGGCAGGGGCGATCTGCTGGAATTGAACAAGGACCTGATCAAGAACGCCACCGGCTACGATTTGCGCCAATTGTTCATCGGTGCCGAGGGTACGCTGGGCTTTGTCGTCGAAGCGACCATGCGCCTCGATCGTGCGCCGAAGAACCTCACCGCGATGGTGCTGGGCACCTCGGACTTCAACTCGATCATGCCGGTGCTGCATGCCTTTCACGGCAAGCTCGACCTGACCGCCTTCGAATTCTTCTCGGACAAATCCTTCGCCCGCGTCATGGCGCGCGGTGATGTGCCGTCGCCTTTCGACACGCCGTGCCCGTTCTACGTATTGCTGGAATTCGAAGCGACCACCGAAGACCTCGCCGATCAGGCCCTGGCGACCTTCGAGCACTGCGTCGAGCAGGGTTGGGTGCTGGACGGCGTGATGAGCCAGAGCGAACAGCAATTACGCAACCTGTGGAAGCTGCGCGAATACATCTCGGAAACCATCTCGCACTTCACGCCATACAAAAACGATATCTCGGTCACTGTCTCGAAAGTGCCGGAGTTTCTGGCTGAAATCGATGCCATCGTTGCCGAACACTACCCGGACTTCGAAGTGCTGTGGTACGGCCACATTGGCGACGGCAATCTGCACCTGAACATCCTCAAGCCCGAGAGCCTCGACAAGGACGAGTTCTTCGTCAAATGTGCCAAGGTCAACAAGTGGGTGTTCGAGACCGTCGAAAAATACAACGGCTCGATTTCGGCCGAGCATGGCGTCGGGATGACCAAGCGTGACTATTTGACGTACAGTCGCTCGCCGGTCGAAGTCGAATACATGAAGGCGTTGAAAGCGGTGTTCGATCCCAACGGGATCATGAATCCCGGCAAAATCTTCGCCGTTTGAGCTGCCACAACCATTTGATCCGTCGCAACAACAAGGTCGCAACAATAAGCAGGCTACCTCTTACAGCCTCAGGAGACGTCATGAGCTACCAGCACAAATATGTCGATGGCACCAACATTCACTTCCCGCTGGGTAAAGTGGTCTGCATCGGGCGTAACTACGCCGAACACGCCAAGGAACTGGGCAACGCGGTGCCTACCGAGCCGCTGCTGTTCATGAAGCCTGGCAGCGCGGTGGTTGCGCTGGAGGGTGGCTTCTGCATCCCGGCAGACCGCGGTTCGGTGCATTACGAAGCCGAGATCGTGGTGTTGATCGGCAAGCCCCTGAGCAAGAACCCTTCGCGCGAAGAAGTACTCGACGCGATCAGCGGCTTTGCGCCTGGTCTGGACCTGACGTTGCGTGATGTCCAGTCGCGTCTGCGTGAGAAAGGCCTGCCGTGGGAGCTGGCCAAGTGTTTCGACGGCGCTGCGGTGATCCCGCCGTTCGTGCCCGCCGAGACCTTCCCTGATCTGGAGGACATCGGTATCCGCCTGACCCTCAATGGCAAGGTGGTTCAGGACGGCAACAGCAACATGATGCTCAACCCGATCGTGCCGATGATCCAGCACATGGCAGCCAACTTCTCGCTGCAGGCCGGCGACCTGATCATGACCGGCACGCCTGCCGGTGTCGGGCCGTTCGAAGCCGGCGACCAGATCGCCCTGGAACTGGTCGGGCAGACGCCGTTCGAGAGCGTCGTCAGGTAAGCCGACAGCATGTTCAGGCAGCGCCCAAAGCCACGCGGGGTCACTCCCGGGTGGCTTTTGTTTGTGGGGTGACTGATAGTTCGGTCGATTTTGCGTTTTTTTCACACCTGTTCCGGATAATCCGGCCGTCCCTGCAAGGGCATCCCGTCGTCATGAAGTCTCATTTGCTCAGGAACACATGAATGGCCAGTACTGCCGCAACGCCGCCTCGTACCAAAAAACGCTTCGCTTACCTGCGCAACATGCGCTGGTATTCGTGGTTGTTAGTGGTTGCCTTGCTGGGCTATGGGCTGGCGTTCATCATGCATTGGGATGATCGCGCGCTGCTCTGGTTCCAGGAGCGATTCGAGAGCAAGGCGGGCCGTCACGCCAGCATCTGGCTGCCGGACTACCACGTGGATATCGACGCCAAGGTGCTGCCCGGCATGGAAAAGGACGAGGCGTCGGACCTGTCCTATAACCCGGTGACCAAAACGCTGTTTGCGGTCATGGGCAAAAATGCGTTTCTGGTGGAGCTGACGCTCACGGGCGATGTACTGCGCAAGATCCCTCTGGTGGGCTGGAGCAATCCGGAAGGCGTTGCCGTCATGAACGATGGCCTGATTGCGATCACCGATGAGCGCCAGCACAAGTTGACCATCGTTAAAGTGAACGCCGACACCACCACCCTGAACATCGCGGATTTCCCCCAGTACGAACTCGGCAAGTCCGCCAACCAGAACAAGGGCTTCGAAGGCATCGCCTGGGACCCGCAGCGTCAGCAGCTGATACTGGGCGAGGAGCGACCTCCTGCGCTGTACACCTGGAAAAGTAATGGCAGCGACGTGCTGGCAGGCGACAAGCAGCCGCTATCGAGTCGCTCGCTGGACATGCGCAATCTGTCCTCGCTGAGCATTGATCCGCGCACGGGCCACATGCTCGCGCTGTCTGCCGATTCGCACATGTTGCTGGAAGTCGACGATCAAGGCGAGCAGGTGAGCTTCATGACATTGTTGGGCGGCATGAACGGTTTGAAGGATACAATTCCGCGCGCAGAAGGCGTGGCCCTCGATGAGGCCGGTACGCTGTACATGGTCAGCGAACCGAACCTGTTCTATTCGTTTCACAGGGCGCTGCGCAAGCACTGAGCCAGGACGGCAGCTACACAGGTCGCCGATACACATTCGGCAAACATATAGCACCATGCCATTAAGCTTGCTTTCAGGATGGCATGGTATCAATCCCGTCCGCTCAATCCGTCCGAGTCACCCTTAATGCGCCGCTCTACTCGCTCTTTAGTCCTGCTTCTGGCCCTTGTACCTCTGATCGTTATATTCGTGATCGCCAATCAGCGATACCGCTATGTTGAAAGCGCCCTGTTCGACTGGCAGGTGTTCTGGCAGTCCGACTCGCTTCACTCCATTGGCCTGGATCAGTACCGCGTCGTCACAGAAGCACAGGTGATCGACGGGCTGCAGGATGATGTCTCGGGCCTGAGTTACGACCCGGACCGCAAGAGCCTGTTTACGGTGACCAACCAGAACCCCGAACTGGTCGAACTGAGCCTGGACGGTCGTGTGCTGCGGCGCATTCCACTGGTGGGATTCGGTGATGCCGAGGCCGTCGAATACATCAGTCCGGGCACTTACGTGATCAGCGATGAGCGCAGGCTCCGGCTGATTCAGATTCACGTCGATGACAACACCAAAAGTCTGGACGCCGCCCAGGCCGAGCAACTGACGCTGGGCATCACCGCCAGCGGCAACAAAGGCTATGAAGGGCTGGCCTATGATTCGGTCGGCAAGCGCCTGTTTGTCGCCCGCGAGCGTGATCCGGTGCAGATCATTGAGGTGCGCGGCTTTCCCAGGACCAACTCCGAGGCTCCCGGCAATCTGCAGGTCATCTCCAACAGCAAGCGCGATGGCCGACTGTCGGTTCGTGACCTCTCCAGCCTGCAATTCGATGAGACCAGCGGCCATTTGCTGGCGTTGTCCGATGAGTCGAAGCGCATTCTCGAACTCGACACCAGTGGTCATCCGATTGGCAGCGGCTCGCTGGCAAAAGGGGCGATGGGGCTGAGCAAGGACGTGCCGCAGGCGGAAGGGATGGCCATGGACGCGGAAGGGGCGTTGTATCTGGTGAGCGAGCCGAACCTTTTTTACGTGTTCCGCAAGCCTTGAGCCTGTGAGGGTCATGCCCACCTTGCGTGGGCACGACCGGTTTTATCAGCGCGTCAGGGTTTTCACGCCTTCAGCGGTACCCAGCAGCAACAGGTCGGCCGGACGGGCGGCGAACAGGCCATTGGTGACCACGCCGACGATGGCGTTGATCTGCGCTTCCAGCTCCACCGGGTTGGTAATGCTCATGTTGTGCACATCAATGATGATGTTGCCGTTGTCGGTCAGAACACCTTCGCGATAAACCGGGTCGCCGCCCAGTTTCACCAGTTGCCGCGCAACGTGGCTGCGGGCCATCGGAATGACTTCGACCGGCAGCGGGAACGCGCCCAGCACCGGCACCAGCTTGCTGCCGTCGGCGATGCAGATGAAGGTCTTGGCCACCGCCGCGACGATTTTTTCGCGAGTCAGTGCCGCGCCGCCGCCCTTGATCAGGTTCAGGTGCTCGTCGCTTTCGTCGGCGCCGTCGACATAGAACTCCAGGTCGCTGACCGTGTTCAGCTCATAGACCGGAATGCCGTGCGCCTTGAGGCGCGCCGCAGTGGCTTGCGAGCTGGCGACAGCGCCGTCAAAGGCGGCCTTGTGCTTTGCCAGTGCGTCGATGAAGCAATTGGCCGTGGAGCCGGTGCCGACGCCCACAATGCTTTTGTCATCGAGCTTCGGAAGGATGAAGTCGACAGCTGCCTGGGCGACTGCCTGTTTGAGTTGATCCTGGGTCATGCGGGCTCCACGGTGCCTGATGTAGGTAGAAGAGGGGGAATGCAAAAAGGCCCGCATTATAGCGGCGACTGCGCCGCAAAGCCCTGTCATTCGTATGGTCGTCTTTCGGTACGCAGAGTAGACTTCCCGACCTTGCCCGCTTCGTCAGTGATGCCACCCCGATGCTTGAACAGTACGTCAAGAAAATCCTCACCTCGCGCGTCTACGACGTTGCCATCGAAACGCCGCTGCAAAGCGCTCGCCAGCTGTCCGAACGGCTGGGCAATCAGGTGCTGCTCAAGCGCGAAGATCTGCAGCCGGTGTTCTCGTTCAAGATTCGCGGTGCGTACAACAAGCTCGCACAATTGCCCGCAGAGCAGACTGCACGTGGCGTGGTGACGGCCTCGGCGGGCAATCATGCCCAGGGCCTGGCGCTGGCAGCGCGTGAGCTGGGGATCAAGGCGACCATCGTCATGCCGCGCACCACGCCGGAGATCAAGGTCGAAGGCGTGCGCTCGCGGGGGGCCACCGTGGTGCTGCACGGCGATTCGTTCCCGGAAGCGCTGGCCTACTCGCTGAAGCTGGTCGACGAACAAGGTTTCGTCTACATCCATCCGTATGACGACCCTGACACCATCGCCGGGCAAGGCACTGTGGCGATGGAGATCCTTCGTCAGCAACCGGGTCAGCTGGATGCGATCTTTGTTCCGGTCGGGGGTGGCGGTCTGATTGCCGGTATCGCGGCTTACGTGAAATACCTGCGCCCGGAGATCAAGGTGATCGGCGTCGAGCCTGACGATTCCAACTGCCTGCAGGCGGCGATGGCTGCCGGGGAGCGCGTGGTGTTGAGCCAGGTCGGGCTGTTTGCCGATGGCGTGGCGGTCGCGCAGATCGGCCATCACACCTTTGAAGTGTGCCGCCATTATGTCGATGAAGTGATCACCGTCAGCACGGATGAGATCTGTGCGGCGATCAAGGACATCTATGACGACACTCGTTCGATCACCGAGCCCTCCGGCGCGCTGGGCGTGGCCGGGATCAAGAAGTATGTCGAGCAGCGCGGCGTCAGCGGCCAGACGCTGGTGGCGATTGATTCAGGGGCCAACGTCAACTTCGATCGCTTGCGGCACGTGGCCGAGCGCGCCGAACTGGGCGAAGGCCGCGAGGCGATCATTGCCGTGACCATCCCCGAGCAACCGGGCAGCTTCAAGGCGTTCTGCGAGGCCATCGGCAAGCGGCAGATCACCGAATTCAACTACCGCTACCACACCGATCGCGAGGCGCACATCTTCGTCGGCGTGCAGACCCATCCCGAGAACGATCCGCGCAGCGCCCTGATCGCCAGCCTGACCGGACAGGGTTTCCCGGTGCTGGACCTGACCGACAACGAACTGGCCAAACTGCACATCCGCCACATGGTCGGCGGGCATGCCGAGCGTGTCGACGATGAAGTGGTGCTGCGCTTCGAGTTCCCGGAGCGACCGGGCGCGCTGTTCAACTTCCTCAACCGCCTGGGCGGGCGCTGGACCATCTCGATGTTCCACTACCGCAACCACGGCGCAGCCGATGGCCGAGTGGTTGCCGGGCTGGTAGTGCCGGAGGAAGAGCGGCACCTGGTCGGTGCTGCGCTGGACGAGATTGGTTACCGGTACTGGGATGAAAGCGAGAACCCGGCGTACCGGTTGTTTCTGGGCTGAGGCCGAGGATACTTCTCGTTCCTCACGCTCCGTCACAAGAGGACGCAGAGCGTCCAGAACGGCATGCCCACGCGGAGCATGGGCACGATGGTGATCTGACTGACGACTATCGTTCCTCACGCTCCAGCGTGGGAATGCAGTTCACGACGCTCCGCGTCGCAAGAGGACGCGGAGCCTCCAGACCGGCATACCCACGCAGAGCATGGCACGATGGTGATCTGACTGACGACTATCGTTCCTCACGCTCCAGCGTGGGAATGCAGTTCACGACGCTCTGCGTCGCAAGAGGACGCGGAGCGTCCAGACCGGTGTACCCACGCGGAGCATGGGCACGATGGTGATCTGACTGACGACTATCGTTCCTCACGCTCCAGCGTGGGAATGCAGTTCACGACGCTCTGCGTCGCAAGAGGACGCAGAGCGTCCAGACCGGTATACCCACGCGGAGCATGGGCACGATGGTGATCTGACTGACGACTATCGTTCCTCACGCTCCAGCGTGGGAATGCAGTTCACGACGCTCTGCGTCGCAAGAGGACGCGGAGCGTCCAGACCGGTGTAACCACCGGAGCACGGGCGCGATGGCGCTTAAGGCGCGATTCTAGTGTCCACACTGCTAAACTCACCCAAGCCCGATTCCAGAGGAACACCGCGTCATGGAACCCATCACCACCCTTAATACCTTGCACATCGTCGCCATCGCGTTGTTGCTGATCAGCGCGCTGGTGTTGGCCAGCGGGGTGATCAAGGTGCGTCTTGAAGGCGACACGACCGTGCAGAATCGCCTGCTCAAGCGGCCACTGCTGTTTTTCTGGGTGTTGATGGCCGTGTGCCTGGCGACGCTGCCGTTCAGTGGCTGGTGGCTGGTGCATTTGAAAGGCCTGTCACTGGGCCAGACCTGGGTGCTGGGCAGCAGCGTGCTTTACACCCTGGGGCTGTGCAGTTGGGTCTGGCTGGTGGCCAGGCTCAACCGGTTGCGTCTCGGTGCCCAAGGCGGCAAGCGCGGCTTTACCCTGGCGCTGACGGTGATCAGCCTCGTGTGCTTCGTGGCGATGGCCGGTCTGACGGGCTTCAAACCGGCCTGAGTATTGCCAGCACTCAGTGACGCAGGGTAATTACCGGCCAGCCGCGTCGCTCGGCTTCGGCACGCAATTTATCGTCCGGATCGACCGCAACCGGGTTGGCCACCTGCTCCAGCAGAGGCAGGTCGTTCATCGAATCACTGTAGAAATAGCTGTCCTCAAGGCTGAACGCGTTGTCTTGCAGCCACTGATTGAGGCGTGTCACCTTGCCTTCACGGAAGCAGGGCACACCTGTGGTGCGGCCGGTATAGCGGCCGTCAGCCATCTCGCATTCGGTCGCCAGCAGGGTATCGATCCCCAGTCGCGCCACGATAGGTGCCGTCACAAAGCGGTTGGTGGCGGTAATCACCACCAGCTTGTCGCCGGCCTCGCGGTGTTTGGCGATCAATTCCAGCGCCTTGGGCAGCATCATCGGTTCGATGCAGTCGCGCATGAACTCGCGATGCCACTGCTCGAGCTGCGCCATGTCAGTGTTGCCCAGAATCTCCAGGGTAAAATTCAGGTAGTCGGTCATGTTCAGCGTGCCGGCCAGGTAATCCTGATAGAACTCGTCGTTGCGGGTTTTGTAGGTCGCGGCATCAAGGATCCCGCGCCGGCACAGGTAATCGCCCCAGGCGTGATCGCTGTCGCCGCCCAGAAGGGTGTTGTCGAGGTCGAATAAAGCCAGGCGCATAGGGTTACTCGCTGAAATAGTTGAAAAAAGAGCCCCAGAATACGAGGTTTTCACAAGTCTTCACATAAGGTGATAAGCCTCGTTGCTGGTTTGATCGCCTTTGTGGAACAATGCGGCGACATGCGTTTGCGAGGTTGTTGCCGTGATCGACCCCGATGGTTTCCGTCCTAATGTCGGGATTATTCTGACAAACGATGCTGGTCAGGTCCTATGGGCTCGGCGTATTAACCAGGATGCCTGGCAGTTTCCTCAAGGGGGTATCAACCCGCAGGAGACGCCGGAAGACGCGCTTTATCGTGAATTGAATGAAGAAGTCGGTCTGGAACGACATGATGTGCAAATACTTGCCTGCACTCGGGGCTGGTTGCGCTATCGTCTGCCGCAAAGACTGGTCCGTACCCACAGCCAGCCGCTGTGTATCGGCCAGAAGCAAAAATGGTTTCTCCTGCGCCTGATCTCCAACGAGCAGCGGGTGCGGATGGATTTGACCGGTAAACCGGAGTTCGATGGCTGGCGCTGGGTCAGTTATTGGTATCCGTTAGGCCAGGTGGTGACATTCAAGCGCGAGGTGTATCGACGCGCACTCAAAGAGCTTGCCCCGCGCCTCTTATCGCGCGACTGACACGGAGTTCGACCCCGAGCCATGCTCAATACGCTGCGCAAGATCGTCCAGGAAGTTAACTCCGCCAAGGATCTCAAGGCGGCGTTGGGCATTATTGTGTTGCGCGTCAAGGAGGCCATGGGCAGCCAGGTCTGCTCGGTCTACCTGCTCGATGCCGAGGTCAACCGCTTTGTCCTGATGGCTTCCGAAGGCCTCAACAAGCGCTCCATCGGCAAAGTCAGCATGGCACCGAATGAAGGCCTGGTCGGTCTGGTCGGTACGCGCGAAGAACCGCTGAATCTCGAAAACGCCGCAGATCACCCTCGTTATCGCTATTTCGCCGAAACCGGTGAAGAACGCTACGCCTCGTTCCTGGGCGCGCCGATCATTCACCACCGGCGTGTGGTCGGCGTATTGGTCATCCAGCAAAAGGAGCGCCGGCAGTTCGACGAGGGCGAAGAAGCCTTCCTGGTCACCATGAGCGCGCAACTGGCGGGCGTTATCGCGCATGCCGAAGCGACCGGCTCGATCCGCGGTCTGGGTCGTCAGGGCAAGGGCATTCAGGAAGCCAAGTTCGTCGGTGTCGCCGGTTCGCCGGGTGCTGCGGTCGGTGTCGCCGTGGTCATGCTGCCGCCAGCCGATCTGGAAGTGGTCCCCGACAAGACCGTCACTGACATCGCCGCCGAACTGGCGTTGTTCCAGAACGCGCTGGAAGGCGTACGCGGTGACATGCGCACCCTGTCAGCCAAGCTGGCCACTCAGTTGCGTCCCGAAGAGCGGGCGCTGTTCGATGTCTACCTGATGATGCTCGACGACGCCTCGCTGGGCAGCGAAGTGACCGACGTGATCAAGACCGGCCAATGGGCGCAGGGTGCCTTGCGCTCGGTGGTCAGTGAGCACGTCAAACGTTTCGAGCTGATGGACGATGCCTACCTGCGCGAGCGGGCGTCGGACGTCAAGGACCTGGGCCGCCGCCTGCTGGCCTATCTCCAGGAAGCGCGGCAACAGGCGCTGGTCTATCCCGACAACACGATTCTGGTGAGTGAAGAGCTGACCCCGGCGATGCTCGGCGAGGTGCCAGAAGGCAAACTGGTCGGCCTGGTGTCGGTTCAGGGTTCCGGCAACTCCCACGTCGCGATTCTGGCACGGGCCATGGGCATTCCCACGGTCATGGGCCTGGTGGACTTCCCTTACTCCAAGGTCGATGGCATCGATCTGGTGGTCGACGGCTATCACGGCGAAGTCTTCACCAACCCCAGCGAAATCATGCGCAAGCAGTTCGGCAAGGTGGTGGAGGAGGAGCGTCAGCTCTCCCAGGGCCTGGACGCACTGCGCGAACTGCCTTGCGTGACCCTCGACGGGCATCGCATGCCGCTGTGGGTCAACACCGGTCTGCTGGCCGACGTGGCGCGTGCGCAACAGCGAGGCGCCGAAGGGGTGGGCCTGTACCGCACCGAAGTGCCGTTCATGATCAACCAGCGCTTCCCGAGTGAAAAGGAACAGCTGGCGATCTACCGCGAGCAACTGGCCGCCTTCCATCCACTGCCGGTGACCATGCGCAGCCTGGACATCGGTGGCGACAAGTCGCTGTCCTACTTCCCGATCAAGGAAGACAACCCGTTTCTCGGCTGGCGCGGTATTCGCGTCACCCTCGACCACCCGGAAATCTTCCTGGTCCAGACCCGCGCGATGCTCAAGGCCAGCGAGGGCCTGAACAACCTGCGCATTCTGTTGCCGATGATTTCCAGCACCCACGAAGTGGAAGAAGCGCTGCACCTGATCCACCGCGCCTGGGGCGAGGTGCGCGACGAAGGCACCGACGTGCCGATGCCGCCGGTGGGCGTGATGATCGAAGTGCCGGCTGCGGTCTATCAGACTCGCGACCTGGCGCGGCAGGTAGACTTCCTCTCGGTGGGTTCGAACGACCTGACCCAATACCTGCTCGCGGTCGACCGCAACAACCCGCGTGTGGCCGATCTCTATGACTACCTGCACCCGGCGGTGCTTCAGGCGCTGCAAAGCGTGGTGCGTGATGCCCACGCCGAAGGCAAGCCGGTGAGCATCTGCGGCGAAATGGCGGGTGACCCGGCAGCAGCGGTACTGTTGATGGCGATGGGTTTCGACAGCCTGTCGATGAACGCCACCAACCTGCCGAAAGTGAAATGGATGCTGCGCCAGATCAACCTCAGCAAGGCCAAGGAACTGCTGGCGCAACTGATGACCAACGACAACCCGCAGGTCATCAGCAGCTCCCTGCAACTGGCACTGAAAAACCTCGGCCTGTCGCGGATGATCAACCCGAGCTCGGTCAAAGGGCACTAAGCGCTACTAATGCTTTCGTGAGCTCACTCCCACAGGGAGTGCACATCGCCCCTGTAGGAGCGAACTTGTTCGCGAAGAGGTCGGCATGATCGCCGAAAACGTATCGTCTGAAGACACCGTCTTCGCGAACAAGCGAAGCGTCGCCCGGTGCGCTCCAACGCCCTCTCATTCCCACAGGGAGTACACATTGCCCCTGTAGGAGCGAACTTGTTCGCGAAGAGGCCGGCATGATCGCCGAAAACGTACCGTCTGAAACACCGTCTTCGCGAATAAGCCAGGCGTCGCCCGGTGCGCTCCTACGTCCTGCGGGCAGAAGCCTGAAAGGCACGTATTCAGTGCTCTCCAAGACCTGTACATAACGCTGCGCGTGGAAGCGATAACCATATGACTAGGCACACCAGGCGCATCTTTTTTCACTTCGTTCAAGCGGCTTCCATCGGTCGCCGCTAGAGCATCCTGCCGGGCTCCGGTAACATGCGCGCCTGATTCAGTCGCTCGCAAGGGCGTTCCAATTGAGGAGTCGCAATGCTGCCTTACCCGCAGATTGACCCGGTAGCCGTCGCTATCGGCCCGCTGCAAATTCACTGGTACGGTTTGATGTACCTGGTCGGTATCGGCGGCGCCTGGCTGCTTGCGTCGCGTCGCCTGAACAAGTTCGACCCGACCTGGACCAAGGAAAAACTTTCCGATCTGATTTTCTGGCTGGCCATGGGCGTGATTGTCGGTGGGCGGCTGGGCTACGTGCTGTTCTATGACCTGTCGGCCTACATCGCCAATCCGCTGCTGATCTTCGAGGTCTGGAAGGGCGGCATGGCGTTCCACGGCGGCTTTGTCGGCGTGATGATCGCGGCCTGGTGGTTTGGCAAGCGCAACGGCAAAAGCTTCTTCCAGCTGATGGACTTCGTTGCCCCGCTGGTGCCGATCGGCCTGGGTGCCGGGCGTATCGGCAACTTCATCAACGCCGAGCTGTGGGGCAAACCGACCGATGTGCCCTGGGCCATGGTCTTCCCGCCGTTCAGCGACCCTGCGCAACTGGCGCGCCATCCCTCGCAGCTGTATCAGTTCGCGCTGGAAGGCGTTGCGCTGTTCATCATCCTCAATCTGTACGCCCGCAAGCCGCGTCCGACCATGGCCGTTTCCGGCATGTTTGCGCTGTTCTACGGGATCTTCCGCTTTGTGGTCGAGTTTGTCCGCGTCCCTGACGCCCAGTTGGGTTACCTGGCGTGGGGCTGGGTGACCATGGGTCAGATCCTCAGCCTGCCGATGATCATCGCGGGCCTGTTGCTGATCTGGCTGGCCTACAAGCGCGACCCGTCCGCCAGCAAAGCAGCGGCCTAATACCGAAACGCCGGGTGAGACAACGCCCGGCGCGTTCAACAATGCAGGTGATTTATGAAGCAATATCTGGAACTGGTCGCTCATGTGATCAAGCACGGGACCTTGCAAGCCAACCGTACCGGCGTGAACACCATCAGCTTTCCGGGGGCGATGCTGCGTTATGACTTGCAGGAAGGTTTTCCGGCGATCACCACACGGCGCATGGCCTTCAAATCGGCCATCGGCGAGATGGTCGGCTTTCTGCGTGGCGTAAACAACGCCGCCGAATTCCGCGAACTGGGCTGCAAGGTCTGGGATCAGAACGCCAACGAAAACGCTCAGTGGCTGAACAACCCGTTCCGCAAGGGCGAGGACGATCTGGGCGAAATCTACGGCGTGCAATGGCGCAAGTGGCCTGCCTACAAGCGTATCGATGCCGGCAATGTCGCGGCCATCGAACTGGCGCTGGGCCAGGGGTATCGTCAGATTGCCGAGTCCGAAGAAGACGGCCAGTCTTTCGTGGTCCTGTACAAGGCCATCGACCAGATTCGCCAGTGCGTCGACACCATCATCAACGACCCGGGCAGCCGGCGGATCCTGTTCCACGGCTGGAACTGCGCACAGCTCGATGAAATGGCCCTGCCGCCGTGCCACCTGCTGTACCAGCTGCACCCGAACCCGCAGACCCGCGAAATCTCGCTGACGCTGTACATCCGCTCCAACGATCTGGGCCTCGGTACGCCGTTCAACCTGACCGAAGGCGCCGCGCTGCTAAGCCTCATCGGCCGTCTGACCGGCTACACGCCGCGCTGGTTCACCTACTTCATCGGCGATGCCCACGTGTACGAAAACCACCTGGACATGCTCAACGAACAGATGACCCGCGAGCCGTACCCGATGCCCAAACTGGTGATCTCCGACCGCGTGCCGGAATTCGCCAAGACCGGTGTGTACCAGCCTGAATGGCTAGAGCTGATCGAGCCTTCGGACTTCTCACTGGAAGGCTATCAGCATCACCCGGCAATGACGGCGCCGATGGCTGTTTGAGTCCGTAAGAGCGAATTGAGCGTTGTGCTATAGTTTTGGCGTAACTCCCCTGACCCTGTTCAATGGAATCGACTATGTTTTTCAATCGGATTGGACATCGTAGTGATACGAAGAAGGCTGAAGATGAAGCCTTCATGCAGGCAATCAAGAACATCGACACTCTTGTGGTGAGGGGCGGCCGCATGTCCATGGACGCCAAAGAAATCGAAGGTTTGGTTCGCTCCTCCCGCGACAAGGCTAAAAAACTGGTCACTCCGCAAGCCGAATCCTGATAAATGGCTTTTTTACTTCTGCTGCCACTACTCGTCAGCGGCTTTTTGGTGTGCCTGAAAGATCCCACCATTTACTGCAGGTTGCATCGCTATGAGGGCCAGATGCTTTATCTGCAGGTGGGCCGTTATGGGATTTACTGCTTTGTAGCGGCCATGTCTGCCACCGCAGTCCTTGCAGGACTGCTCTCGCATGACTGGGGTGTGTTGTGTCCCGAATGGCTCCAAACGGCGAGCGCGACCTCCCCACTCTGTTTTGCCGTGAACACCGATTTCATGGGCGCTTTAAGTCAAGTAGGGCAGGATTTCGACATCACTGGCAGGAATTTTAGCCAAGTGGGCGTATTCCTTGCCTTGTCAGGTTTACTGACCTTTGTGATGCCAGACCTAGGGGCTTTTCTTACTGTCAGGATTCTCAAGTGGCAACTGGGTGCCAGAAAAAAAGAAGAAATTGTGGCCTATCTGCTGGGCGAGTCTGTAGATCACAGCCCTATCTGCTCGACGCTTTTCGATGCATTTGTCGACAAGGACGAAGTGATGATCACGATGGCGGATCGAAAGGTCTACGTCGGTTACATCATGGACGTCGGAGCCCCCACCGAAGTGACGGGTGTGAATCAGGAGATTCTGCTCATACCCACCGTCAGTGGCTATCGGGATAAAGACACCCTTAAAGTCGTGTACACGACCGATTATCCGAGTGATACACCGCTCAGGCCTATTGGTTTTCGGCAGGAAAATATTGTCTCCATCAGCATCTTCAGCGATGAGGTGCGTGAAGCGTTCAAGCGCGCAGATTCTGAGCGGGCGGGTGAAGAGGCAGCGAAAGAGAAAGCTGCCAAGGATCAGCTCGTCAAGGCGATCACTGAGCTTGTGGCGGTGGTGCAAGCTGCGCAGCTTGCACCAGAGGTCTCAAACCCGTCTCAATGCCCATGACTCCTCCCCACATGTGAAGGCTCGCCCTCTGGCGCTGCCACAGCGCCCGTCACTTCCAGCCTTTCCAGTATCGCGCAATGTTCTGTCGTGCCATCGCTGCAGCGGCGGCGCAGGTCGAGCAGTTGTTCCTGGAGTGCTTGCAGGCTTGCGACGCGGGCGTTGACGTGTTCGATGTGTTCGTCGATCAGGGCGTTGACGTTTTCGCACTGGTCCTGCGGGCTGTCGCGCAGGTTGAGCAGGCTGCGGATTTCTCCAAGGGTCATGTCCAGGCTGCGGCAATTGCGGATGAACGACAGGCGCTCCGTGTGTGCCTGGGTGTACAGCCGGTAGTTGCCATCGCTGCGGGCGGGCGCGGGCAGCAGGCCTTCGCGTTCGTAATAACGGATGGTTTCGACCTGGGTGTCGGTCAGTTTTGCCAGTTCGCCGATTTTCATTTGGACTCATCTCGTTTGAGTGCTTGACCCTATAGTGGCTACAGGGTGTTCACTTGGCAACAAGCAGAATCCTGGAGCCACAACGAATGGGCACGACGATCAAGAATTCCCCCGGACATGACCATGACCATGACCACGATCATGATCACGGCGAGCACGCGCACGAGCAAAAACCCGTGGAGCATGCGCATTCGTGCTGCTCCAGCGAGGCACAGCCTGCCGTAGTGACCTTTGGTGAAGCACCAGCTTCGGGCGGTCGTCTGAGCAGCTTCCGTATCGAGGCGATGGATTGCCCCACCGAGCAGACGTTGATCGAGAACAAACTGGGCAAGCTGGCCGGTGTGCAGAAGCTGGAATTCAACCTGATTAACCGCATGCTGGGCGTCTGGCACGATCTGCCTTCCACCGACCCGATTCGTGAGGCCATCAGCTCGCTGGGCATGCAGGCCGAGCCGGTCGAGGAAGGTGCAGCGTCTGCCGAACCGGCGCCGGTGGTGAAGAAACACTGGTGGCCGCTGGCGTTGTCCGGCGTTGCGGCGCTTGGCGCAGAGGTGGTCCATTTTGCATCGCTCGGCCCGACCTGGGTTGTGGCGCTGCTGGCACTGGTGTCGATCTTCAGTTGCGGCCTGACCACCTACAAGAAGGGCTGGATCGCGCTCAAGAACTTCAACCTGAATATCAATGCGCTGATGAGCATCGCGGTGACCGGCGCGATTCTGATCGGTCAGTGGCCGGAAGCGGCGATGGTAATGTTCCTGTTTACCATTGCCGAGTTGATCGAAGCCAAGTCGCTGGATCGGGCGCGCAATGCGATAAGTGGCCTGATGCAGTTGACGCCAGAGCTTGCCACCGTCAAGCAGGCGGATGGCAGTTGGCAGGAAGTCGAAGCCAAAAACGTCGAGCTGGAGGCTATCGTCCGGATCAAGCCCGGCGAGCGTGTCGGCCTTGATGGTGAAGTGGTGTCTGGTAGCTCTACCATCGATCAGGCATCGATCACCGGTGAAAGTCTGCCGGTGGAGAAGACCGTCGGCGATAAGGTTTTCGCGGGCACCATCAACCAGGCGGGTTCACTGGAATACCGTGTTACTGCGGCGGCAAACAACTCGACGCTGGCGCGCATCATTCATGCGGTGGAAGCGGCTCAGGGTTCGCGTGCGCCGACTCAGCGCTTTGTCGACAGCTTCTCGCGTATCTACACGCCGGTGGTATTCGTCGTCGCGTTGGCGCTGGCGTTGGTCGCACCGCTGTTCTTTGGCGGCGAATGGTATGACTGGATCTACCGGGCGCTGGTGCTGCTGGTAGTGGCCTGCCCATGTGCGCTAGTGATTTCCACGCCGGTGACCATCGTCAGCGGTCTGGCTGCGGCGGCGCGCAAGGGGATTTTGATCAAGGGTGGCGTTTATCTGGAAATGGGCGAGAAGCTTGATTACCTGGCCCTCGACAAGACCGGCACGCTGACCCACGGCAAGCCGGTGCAGACCGACTATGTGCCGTTGAACCCCGCAGTCGCCGACAGCGCGCCTGCCATCGCCGCGAGCCTTGCGGGTCGTTCAGATCACCCGGTTTCCCAGGCCATTGCCAAGGCCGCCGATGGCAGCCTGACGCTGCATGAAGTCAGTGCGTTCGAGGCGTTGGGTGGGCGCGGTGTGAAAGGCGAGATCAACGGCCAGATGTATCACCTGGGCAACCATCGTCTGGTGGAAGAACTTGGCCTGTGCTCGCCAGAGCTGGAAGCCAGGCTCGATGCGCTGGAAATGCAGGGCAAGACCGTGGTGCTGTTGCTCGATGCGTCAGGCCCGATTGCGCTGTTTGCTGTCGCCGATACGGTGAAGGAGACCAGCCGTGAAGCCATCGCCCAGTTGCACGAGCTGGGCATCAAGACGGTCATGCTCACCGGTGATAACCCGCACACGGCCAAGGCGATTGCCGATCAGGTCGGCATCGACGAAGCGCAGGGCAATCTGCTGCCTGCCGACAAGCTCAGTGCCATTGAGGCGCTATACGCTGGTAACCATCGGGTGGGCATGGTCGGTGACGGCATCAATGATGCCCCTGCGCTGGCCCGTGCGGAGATTGGTTTCGCCATGGCTGCGGCAGGCACCGATACGGCTATCGAGACGGCAGATGTCGCCCTGATGGACGATGATCTGCGCAAGATACCGACGTTTATCAAGCTGTCCCGTCGAACCTCGGCAGTGCTCAAGCAGAACATTGTGTTGGCCATTGTGACCAAGGTGCTGTTCATCGGCATCACCTTCGCGGGTCTGGCGACCATGTGGATGGCGGTGTTTGCCGACATGGGCGTGAGCTTGCTGGTGGTGTTCAACGGCTTGCGCTTGCTCAAGAAGTGATCAGGCGGGAACCTTGAAGGGCGGACGCGGAGCGTCCGGAACGGCATTCCCACGCGGAGCGCGGGAACGATAATCGTGGCCACCGAACACTGGCCATCGCTCCCACGCTCCGCGTCCGACGTTGTCAGCCGAACCGCTCTTGCCCCCAGGCAATGAAGGTTTCCAGCAGTGACTTGAGCACGGCGCGGGTCGGTTCAGCCAGGTCCGGGCGGTAGTGGAAGGGCACGAATTCGTCCATGTAGGTGCTTTGTGCCAGTTCCAGCTGTACGGCGTGGATGTTGTTGGCCGGGTTGCCGTAGTGGCGGGTGATGTGGCCGCCCTTGAAGCGTCCGTTCAGCACATGGCTGTAGTCCTTGTCCGCTGCGCAGACCTGCTCCATCCGGCTGGCCAGCTCCGGGTCGCAGCTCGCGCCATTGAAGGTGCCCAGGTTGAAGTCCGGCAGGCGACCGTCGAACAGGTGCGGAATGTGGCCGCGAATCGAGTGGGCGTCGAACAGCGCCGCATAACCGAACTCGTCACGCATGCGCTGCAGTTCCTGCTCCAGCGTCTGGTGATACGGTGTCCAGATCTGCTGCAGATAGCGCGCCCGCTCCTCGGCGCTGGGCGTCTGGCCGTCCTTGAACAGTGGCACACCATCGAACAGGATCGACGGAAACAGGCCGGTGGTCGCACCTGCGTACATGGGCTTGTCGTCAGCGGGCCGGTTCAGGTCGATGACAAAACGCGAGTACTCGGCGGCCAGGGTGCTGGCGCCCAATTCGGCGGCGAAGTCATATAAACGCGGAATGTGCCAGTCGGTGTCCGGCAGGCTCAAGGCTTCGTCCACCAGCGCGGCTTCGACCACCGGGGTCAGTTTCAGACCGGCATGCGGCATGCTGATCAGCAGCGGAATGCGACCACGCTTGAATGTCAGAACGTTATCCACAGGGCTCTCCTTCAGATCGATGATTCGACGCCGTGGCGCACGATGCGTTTGTCCAGATCGCCGCCCAGCCAGTAGGCCAGATCAGCCGGTCGTTCGATGCCCCAGGCGACGAAATCCGCGACTTTGCCGACCTCCAGCGAGCCGTGGGTCGCGCTCATGCCCAATGCTTTGGCGGCATTGAACGTCACCCCCGCCAGTGCTTCTTCGGGCGTCATGCGAAACAGCGTGCAGGCCATGTTCAGCATCAGGCGCAATGACAGGCCCGGCGAGGTGCCAGGGTTGAGGTCGGTGGCAATCGCAATCGGCACGCCGTGCTTGCGCAGCGCGTCCATCGGCGGCAGTTGTGTTTCACGCAGGAAGTAAAACGCCCCCGGCAGCAGCACCGCGACGGTTCCGGCGGCGGCCATGGCGATGGCGTCGTCTTCGGTCATGAACTCCAGGTGATCCGCCGACAGCGCCTTGTAGCGCGCGGCCAGGCTCGATCCGCCCAATGACGACAGCTGCTCGGCATGCAGTTTGACCGGCAGTGCCAACTGCCCTGCGGTGATGAACACCTGCTCGACCTGGGCGGGCGAAAACGCCAGGTATTCACAGAAGGCATCCACTGCATCGACCAGTCCTTCAGCTGCCAGCGCCGGGAGCATGTCATTGCAGATGTGGTTGATGTAATCGTCGGCGCGGTCGGCGTATTCCGGTGGCAGCGCATGGGCGGCCAGGCAGGTGGCGCGCACAGTGACGGGCTGGGTGTTGCCCAGACGCCGGATCACCCGCAGGATCTTGCGCTCGTTTTCCAGGTCCAGCCCGTAGCCCGACTTCATCTCGACGGTCGTGACGCCGTCTTTCAGCAGATGCCGCAGACGGCGCTCGGCACTGGCGTACAGCTCATCCTCGCTGGCGGCGCGCGTCGCACGCACCGTGCTGGCAATACCTCCGCCCGCTGCGGCGATCTCGGCGTAGCTCACACCCTGTAAACGCTGTTCGAACTCGCCGCTGCGGTTGCCGCCGAACACCGTATGGGTGTGACAATCGATCAGGCCGGGCGTGACCCATGCCCCGTCCAGATCGATGCAGTTGTCATGTTCCGGCTCGGCCAGCTCGGCCTGAGGCCCGATCCACTCGATGAGCGCTCCGGAGGTCACGATGGCGGCATCCTCGATGATCGAGTATTTACCGTGCGCCATGCTTGCGATGTGACAGTTTTTCCAGAGCGTTTTCATTCGAGGCCTCGTTGATCAATGAGTGTTGTTGAGCGCCTTGGGCTTGACCCACACAGCGTAGGCAATGAGCAGCAGCACGATCCAGATTGCGCCGACGATCAAGGCTGCACGGTTGTCCGGGAAGTAACCCAGCACGCCGAAGATGAACAGCATGAAGGCGATGGCAGCCGCCGGCCCGTAAGGCCAGAACGGCACGGCGAATTTCAGCTGTGCCGCTTCCTCGCGGCTCATCGAGCGGCGCATGGCGACCTGCGTCAGCAGAATCATCAGCCAGACCCACACGGTGGCGAAGGTGGCCAGCGAAGCGATCAGCAGGAACACGTCCTTGGGGATCAGGTAGTTGAGCAGCACGCCGCCCAGCAGCGCGATGCCCATGACCAGCACGGTCATCCACGGCACGCCATGACGCGACACACGGGCAAAACTGGCGGGCGCCTGACCTTCACGGGCCAGGCCATACATCATGCGGCCTGCGCCGAAGATGTCGCTGTTGATCGCCGAGACGGCCGCCGAGATCACCACGATGTTGAGGATGGTCGCCGCCGAGGCGATACCCAGGTTGTCGAAAATCTGCACGAACGGGCTGCCCTGCGTGCCGATCTGCGGCCACGGGTAGATGCACATCAGCACGAACAGTGTCAGCACGTAGAACAGCAGAATGCGCAGCGGCACGGCATTGATCGCCTGCGGCAGGCTGCGTCGCGGGTCCTTCGCTTCGCCTGCGGTAATGCCGATGATTTCGATGCCGCCGAAGGCAAACATCACCACCGCGAACGAGGCGATCAGGCCGGTGACACCGTTGGGCATGAAGCCGCCATGCGCCCACAGGTTGCTGATGCCGATTTCGCTGCCGCTGGTCGAGCTGCCAATGCCGAAGATCATGATGCCGAAGCCTGCGACGATCATCGCCACGATGGCGCTGACCTTGAGGATCGACAGCCAGAACTCGGTTTCACCGAAGACTTTCACGTTGCACAGGTTGAGCGCGCCGATCAGAAAGACGATGCCCAGCACCCAGATCCAGCGCGGCACTTCCGGAAACCAGAAGCCCATGTAGATGCCGAATGCGGTCACGTCGGCGAGGCAGACGATGATCATCTCGAACGCGTAGGTCCAGCCGAGCACGAAGCCGGCCAGCGGGCCCATGTAGCGCGTGGCGTAATGGCTGAACGAACCGGACACCGGGTCGTGGACCGCCATTTCGCCGAGCGCGCGCATCACCATGTACACCGCCGCGCCGCCGATCAGGTAAGCCAGCAGTACGGCAGGCCCGGCCTGTTGAATCGCCGAGGCCGAGCCGTAGAACAACCCTGTACCGATGGCAGAGCCCAGGGCCATGAAGCGGATGTGGCGGGCGGATAACCCGCGTTTCAAACCATCTTGTGACGTCATTTCAGGTCCATTTCATTACAGGTATGGCAAAAGCCGCGAGAACGCCTGCATCCGGCCTCCCGCAGCGATGACCAAAGCGAGCCCTGCCAGGCTCGCGGTGCATCACAGACTCGGTAGCAGACGTGCAGGAACCAGCGGGTTCAGGCAAGTGGAGGACAGCAGCTGACTGGCAGCTTCGATGTCCGGTGCAAAAAAGCGGTCCTTTTCATAGAACGGGACCTTGCTGCGCAACAGGCTGCGGGCTTGCTCCAGCTTCGGAGAGGTTTTCAGACCTTCACGCAAGTCCAGACCCTGGCAGGCAGCCAACCATTCTACGGCAAGAATCCCGCGAACGTTTTCTGCCATTTCCCATAAACGCTTGCCGGCGGCCGGGGCCATCGACACATGGTCTTCCTGATTGGCCGAGGTCGGCAGGCTGTCGACACTGTGTGGATGGGCCAATGCCTTGTTTTCACTGGCCAGTGCGGCGGCGGTCACCTGCGCGATCATGAACCCGGAATTGACGCCTCCGTTGGCCACCAGGAAGGGCGGCAACTGCGACATGTGCTTGTCCATCATCAGCGAAATGCGTCGTTCGCTGAGCGAGCCGATCTCGGCGATGGCCAGCGCGAGATTGTCCGCCGCCATGGCGACCGGCTCGGCGTGAAAATTGCCACCGGATATAACGTCGTTCTCGGCGGCAAACACCAGCGGGTTGTCGGACACCGCGTTGGCTTCGATTTCCAGCACCTCGGCGGCCTGACGCAGCTGGGTCAGGCATGCGCCCATGACCTGTGGCTGGCAGCGCAACGAGTAGGGGTCCTGAACCTTGTCGCAGTTGCGGTGCGACTCGGACACGCCGCTGCTTTCGCCCAACAGGTCACGGTAGCAGGCCGCCGCGTCGATCTGCCCGCGCTGCCCGCGTGCGGCATGAATGCGCGCGTCGAAGGGCGAGCGCGAACCGAGTACCGCCTCAACGGTCAGAGAGCCGCAAGTCAGAGCCGCAGCGAACAGGTCTTCGCCTTCGAACAGGCCGCGCAATGCGTAGGCGCTAGACACTTGCGTGCCGTTGAGCAGCGCCAGCCCTTCCTTGGCGGCGAGGGTCAGCGGTTTCAGGCCAGCAACGGCAAGTGCATCGACAGCGTTCAGCCATTCGCCCTTGTAGCGCGCCTTACCTTCGCCCAGCAGCACCAGCGACATGTGCGCCAGCGGCGCCAGGTCACCGGAAGCACCGACCGAGCCCTTGAGCGGAATATGCGGGTAGACCTCGGCATTGATCAGCGCAATCAGGGCGTCGATGACCACGCGCCGAATGCCCGAGAAGCCGCGGCTCAGGCTGTTGACCTTGAGCACCATGATCAGTCGCACCAGCTCATCGCTGATCGGCTGACCGACACCGGCCGCATGCGACAGCACCAGCGAACGCTGCAGGTTTTCCAGGTCTTCGCTGGCAATCCGCGTCGAAGCGAGCAGGCCGAAGCCGGTGTTGATGCCGTAGGCGGTGCGGTTCTCGGCCAGAATGCGCTCGACACAGGCGACGCTGTCGTCGATCTGCTGGTTCGCGCTGCTGTCCAGCGTCAGGCTGACCGGCTGCAGATAAATGCCGCGCAGTTGCGCCAGGGTCAGTTGGCCGGGGATCAGGTTCAGCGTCTTGGCAGATAAGGTGGTCACGATGCTGCTACTCCTTGATAAGTGTCAGCGACGGCGTGTGGCCGTACGCTGCTTTTATAGGCCTGCCGCGTTGTCACGGCAGTGCTGGAAAACCCTTTCCAGCGACGTTTCGTCTTTGAGCAGGGCCGCGCTGCTGGCGATGTCCGGGGCCAGCCAGCGGTCTTCGTCGTAGGCCGGAATGCGCTCGCGCAGCAGTCGCCACGCGGCACCGGTGCCCACGCCAAAACCCTGTGTCTTGAGAAATTCGAACGCCTGGGCCGCGAGCAGATACTCGATGGCCAGAATCTGCGTGGTATTGCCCAGCACCTTGTGCAGCTTGAGCGCGGCGCTGGTGCCCAGGCTCAGGTGATCCTCCTGCAGACCGGAGGTCACGTAGTTGTCGACCACGGCCGGTTGCGCCATCTGGCGGTTTTCCGCGCACAGCGAAGCGGCGACGTACTGGACGATCATCATTCCCGAGTTGACGCCCGGCTGGGTGACCAGAAACGCCGGCAGGCCGCTGACCATCGGGTTGATCAGGCGGTCGAGGCGTCGTTCGGCGATCGAGCCCAGCTCTGCCATCGCCATGCACAGCAGGTCTGCCGCCATGGCCACCGACTGGCCGTGTGGATTGGCCTGAGACACCACGCGGAAAGCCTCGGGCGTGCCGAGCAGCAGCGGGTTATCGGTGACTGAATTGAGCTCGATCTCGACCTGGCGAGTGGCGTGAGCCAACTGGTCGCGGGTGGCACCATGCACCTGGGGAATCGAACGGATACTCAGCGCATCCTGAGTACGAATGCCTTCACTGCTGGCGAGCACGTCGCTGCCTGCCAACAACATGCGCAGGTTCTTGCCCACCTGCTGCATGCCCGGATGCGGCTTGAGGGCGAGAATGCTTGCATCGAATGCGTCCAGCTGGCCGCGCAGGGCTTCGAAGCTCATCGCGCCGATCACGTCGGCCCATTGGCTCAGGCGCTCGGCATCAGCGATGGCCAGACAGCTCAGGCCGGTCATGCACGGTGTGCCGTTGACCAGACACAAACCGTCCTTGGCACCAAGGATGACCGGAACCAGACCTTCTTCGTTCAAGGCCTGCTCAGCCGGGACGATCTGCCCGCGATAGCTGACCTGACCGATGCCCAGTAACGCGATACCGACGTGCGCCATGTGCGTCAGATAACCCACCGAGCCCTGCGCCGGTACTTGCGGCGTGATGCCGCGGTTGAGCAGGGCCAGTAGCGCTTCGACCACTTGCCGGTGAATGCCGGACTTGCCCTGGCTGTAGTTGAGAATCGCGGCGCAGATGATTGCGCGGGTCTGCTCGTCGGCCAGTGGCGTACCGACGCCGCAGGCATGGCTGAGCAGGGTATTGCGCGACAGGCGACTGAGCTGTTCGCCTTGCAGTGACACATTGCACAACGCGCCGAGCCCGGTGTTCACGCCATAGGCGCGCTCGCCGCTGACGACGATGCGCTGCACGATGGCCTGAGCGTTGTCGATCCGTGCCCAAGCGGCGTCCGACAGGACCAGTCTTGCGCCATGTCGGGCCACGGCGACCACGTCCTGCCAGCCCGCAGGTGCTTCACCGATGACGATCTGTTCTGCTCGCGACATCTGCAACGGTCCTTAAAGGGTGGCTACGCGGCGCTGAACGAAACGATCCACGTAATCGTCGGCGGGCGAATGAAGGATTTCTTTCGGCGTACCGACCTGAATCAATCGCCCGTCCTTGAGGATCGCGATGCGATTGCCGATGCGCACGGCCTCGTCCAGGTCGTGGGTAATGAACACGATGGTCTTGTGCAGACTGGCTTGCAGCTCCAGCAACTGGTCCTGCATCTCGGCGCGGATCAGCGGGTCGAGGGCGCTGAATGCTTCGTCCATCAGAATGATGTCGGTGTCGGCCGCCAGTGCGCGGGCCAGACCCACACGCTGACGCATGCCGCCGGAAAGCTGGTGCGGGTATTTGTTTTCGTAGCCCTTGAGGCCTACGGTGGTGATCCAGTGCTGCGCGCGTTCCTGACACAGCGCCTTGCTCTCGCCACGCACGGTCAGGCCGTAGGCCACGTTGGCCAGCACGGTCTTGTGCGGCAGCAGGCCGAAGCTCTGGAACACCATGCTGATCTTGTGCCGGCGGAATTGGCGCAAAGCCTCCATGTCGTAACGCAGGATGTCTTCGCCATCGACCAGAATCTCGCCGCTGGTAGGGTCGATCAGCCGGTTGAAGTGGCGCACCAGCGTTGATTTTCCCGAGCCGGACAGGCCCATGATGACGAAGATTTCGCCGCTGCCGATCGACAGCGACAGGTCGTTGACCCCGACCACGCAGCCGGTCTGGGCCAGCACCTGGTCCTTGCTGTGGTTTTGCCTGATCAGCTCCAGCGCATCCTTGGAGCGGTTGCCGAAGATCTTGAACACGTTTTTGACGACGATTTTGTTCGGTTCCACGCTGCTCATTTGTGCGCCTCATGCCGTGGGCGGCCATAGGCCTGCGTGATACGGTCGATGACGACCGCCAGAATGACAATGGCCAGGCCCGCTTCCAGCCCGCGCCCGACGTTGAGGGTCTGAATGCCCACCAGCACGTCTTCGCCAAGCCCGCGTGCGCCGATCATCGAGGCAATCACCACCATCGACAGCGCCATCATGGTGGTCTGGTTGATCCCGGCCATGATGCTCGGCATCGCCAGCGGCAGTTGCACACCGAACAGTTGCTGCCAGCGGTTGGCGCCGAACGCGTTGATGGCTTCCATCACTTCACCGTCCACCTGACGAATGCCCAGATCGGTCAGACGAATCAGCGGCGGCGCGGCGTAAATCACCGTGGCGAAGATCGCCGGAACCTTGCCCAGACCGAACAGCATCAGCACCGGGATCAGGTAAACGAAGCTGGGCATGGTCTGCATGATGTCGAGCAGCGGCATCAGCACCGAGCGCAGACGATTGCTGCGTGCCGAAAGAATGCCCAGCGGAATGCCGATCAGCACCGCGATGATCGTGGCGACCAGCATCAGCGCCAGGGTCTGCATCAGCTTGTCCCACAACCCGACCGCACCGACCAGAAACAGCAGGCCGACGATGACCAGCGTCGTGACGATCTTGCGTGTCGCGTGCCAGGCAATGCCGCCGACGATCATCAGCATCAGCCACCACGGCGCCATGCGCAGCAGGCCTTCGAGGTTGACGATGGCCCATAGCAGGGTGTCGGAGATGTGCCGGAACACATCGCCGTACTGCGTGACCAGTGAGTCGACGCCATCGTTGACCCAGTTGGCGATCGAGAAAGTGAAGCTTTCAGGAAACATAAGCGGCTCTCAAATGAGGTGTGTCGGGTCAACGACGGGGCTGTCGAACCGTACAGTCCGACAGCCCGGTCGTTTACAACGAAGCGTCCACCTTCTTCGCGGCGTCTTCGCTGACCCATTTGTGCCAGACTTCGGGGTGCTCTTTCAGGAAAATCTTCGCCAGCTTCGGCGATTCGATGCGTTCCTTGGCCATGCGCCCCAGGTTCTGGTTGAGCAGGTCGATCGGCAGGTTGACCTTTTCCAGGATGGCGACCAGTTCAGGGGCCTCATCGTGGAACACTTTGGACACGCCGACCTTGATATCGATCGTCTTGTTGACCCCGGCTTTCTCCTCCAGACGCACCAGGTCTACCTGACCCATGAGCGGCGTGGGTGACCAATAGTAGGTCAGGATCGGCTCGCCACGTTTGTAACTGGAGAGAATCGCCGCATCCAGCGCGGGGCCGGTGCCCGGGCGGAAGTTGGTGTATTTGCTTTCCAGGCCGTAGCTCTTGAGCATTTCGCTGTTTTCCAGCTCACAGGTCCAGCCGGCCGGACAGTTGTAGAAGCGGCCCTTGCCAGGCTCTTCCTGATCCTTGAACACGGCTGAATACTGGGCCAGATCGCTGATGGATTTCAGGTTGGGTGCCTTGGCTTCCAGCTTGCGTTTGGCATCGCCTTCGATCACGTAGCGTGGCACGTACCAGCCTTCCACAGCGCCGACGATCGGTGCGCCGACACCGACCACCTTGCCGGCAGCGGCGGCCTTGTTCCAGACCTCGCTGCGACCTACCCATTCTTCGGCAAAGATCTGGATATCATTGGTGCCCAGGGCATTTTCCATGGCGATGGAATTGCCGGGCAGGGCGTCAACGGTGCAGTCGTAACCCTTGTCCAGAATGACCTGCAGTACATCGGTCAGCAGCATCGCGCTTTCCCAGTTAAGACCGGCGAATTTCACCGGCTTGCCTGATTCGCACCAGCCAGCAGCCTGACTTGCGCCTGCGCTGGCGAGCAGGCCAGCGGATACCAATGTGGTCAACAGGGCCTTTTTCATATTCATTGTCGATGCTCCTAAGCCTTAAATGGATGACGGCAGCTTCAAGTAGGCATCCGGCCCGTGGGCATGCTCATGCCCGTCCCCGACGTGTGCCGGCCTGATGGCCGACAACGTTGTCAACGTCCGATCATTGGCAGGTTCAAGCCCTGCTCTCTGGCACAGTCGATAGCGATGTCGTAACCGGCATCGGCATGGCGCATCACCCCGGTGGCCGGGTCGTTATGCAGCACGCGGGCAATACGCTCGGCGGCTTCGTCCGTGCCGTCGCAGACGATTACCATCCCGGAATGCTGCGAGAAGCCCATGCCGACGCCGCCACCGTGGTGCAGCGAGACCCAGGTCGCACCGCTGGCGGTGTTGAGCAGAGCATTGAGCAGCGGCCAGTCGGAAACAGCGTCGGAGCCGTCACGCATGGATTCGGTTTCGCGGTTGGGGCTGGCGACCGAGCCGGAGTCCAGGTGGTCGCGACCGATCACCACCGGTGCCGACAACTCGCCACTGCGGACCATCTCATTGAACGCCAGACCCAGTCTGGCGCGTTGACCCAGGCCGACCCAGCAGATACGCGCCGGCAGGCCCTGGAAGCTGATGCGCTCGCGGGCCATGTCCAGCCAGTTGTGCAGGTGCGCGTCGTCCGGGATCAGCTCTTTGACTTTGGCGTCGGTCTTGTAGATGTCCTGCGGGTCGCCCGACAGCGCGGCCCAGCGGAACGGCCCGATGCCACGGCAGAACAGCGGACGGATGTAGGCGGGGACGAAGCCTGGAAAATCGAAGGCATTGGTGACGCCGACTTCCTTGGCCATCTGACGGATATTGTTGCCGTAGTCGAAGGTCGGAATGCCGGCTTGCTGGAAGGCGAGCATGGCTTCGACGTGCTCGGCCATCGACTGCTTGGCGGCCTTGACCACACTGGCCGGTTCGCTCACCGAACGGGCACGGTACTCGTCCCAGGTCCAGCCTTTGGGCAGGTAACCATTGAGCGGGTCGTGGGCGCTGGTCTGGTCGGTGACCATGTCCGGGCGCACACCGCGACGGACCATTTCCGGCAGGATTTCCGCCGCGTTGCCACACAGCGCGATGGAGATGGCTTTGCCTTCGGCCGTGTATTTGGCGATACGCGCCAGTGCGTCATCGAGATCTGCGGCCTGTTCGTCAACGTAGCGGGTCTTGATGCGGAAATCGATGCGGCTCTGCTGGCATTCTATGTTCAGCGAGCAGGCCCCGGCCAATGTCGCGGCCAGCGGCTGCGCGCCACCCATGCCGCCCAGACCTGCGGTGAGCACCCAGCGGCCCTTGAGGTTGCCGTCATAGTGCTGGCGACCGGCTTCGACGAAGGTTTCGTAAGTGCCTTGCACGATGCCCTGGCTGCCGATGTAGATCCAGCTGCCGGCGGTCATCTGGCCATACATGGCCAGGCCCTTGGCATCCAGTTCGTTGAAGTGCTCCCAACTGGCCCAGTGCGGTACCAGGTTGGAGTTGGCGATCAATACGCGAGGGGCGTTGCTGTGGGTCTTGAACACGCCGACCGGCTTGCCGGACTGTACCAGCAGGGTTTCATCATCGTTGAGCTGAGTGAGGCTCTCGACGATCTTGTCGTAGCACTCCCAGTTGCGCGCGGCGCGGCCGATGCCGCCGTAAACCACCAGCTCATTGGGGTTTTCGGCGACTTCCGGGTCGAGATTGTTCATCAACATGCGTAGCGGCGCTTCGGTCAGCCAGCTCTTGGCAGTCAATTGAGTACCGCGTGCAGCCCGCACGACGCCTTCGCGATGGCGGGTCCAGTCCTGCTTCAGGTCTTGATTATTCTCGGTCACAAAAAAAAATCCTCGGCGATCAATTCGAACCAGCCCGATGAAGGGCGAGCAAAGCCTGGCGAAGCAGGCCGATTCAGTTGGGTAGAAGGCGGAATGTTTAGCCTGTCTCTACTTGTACATACAAGCATATGCAATCAAAAGACCAACTTTGCGCCTTTACTGTTTTTTGCTCATCGAATTGGCCTGAAGGGCTTTATTTACGGGGTCTTGCGGTTTTGGTCAGCACGAAAGCATTTTTCTGAGAAGAGCGCGGTGCTGTTACCTGAATGACTTTTTGCGCAGTTTTGGGGCAGTCGGTAACAGGTTGGTGCGGTGACGATGTGTGCAGCGTTCGGGCCGGGATTGAAGCGCCATGAGCGTTCACAGAGCGCGCATTTGGCGGGCTGCAAATGGTCTCTTTGGCGTGGGAACGAACCCGCTCAAGCATGCGTCATACCCACGCCTGAGCCTGCATTCACCGGCCCGCGATTAGGTCTCGCGGGGGTTTTCATGTTTAAATTGAACGCTCGTTCAAGTTAAACCGGTGGTTCGCTGCCCGCTCACAACAGGAGGCTTACCCTTGCCGTATCCGCTTTTTGCAGTTGGTTTTATCAGTCCGGAGGCACTCAACCGATGAGTTCTGCGAGTTCCTCTTCAAGCGGCATGGTTCGCATGAATGCTCCAGTGTTCTATTTCGCTGCGAGTTTTATTCTGATTTTCGGCATCGTCGTGATCGCGTTCCCGCAAGCCAGCGGTGAATGGCTGCTGGCGGCGCAAAACTGGGCGGCCAACACGGTCGGCTGGTACTACATGATGGTCATGACCCTGTACCTGGTCTTCGTGGTGGTCACCGCCTTGTCGGGCTTCGGCAAGATCAAGCTCGGTGCCGACCACGACGAACCCGAGTTCAGTTACCTGTCATGGGCCGGGATGCTGTTTGCCGCCGGCATCAGCATCACGCTGTTCTTTTTCTGCGTTTCAGAACCCCTGACGCACCTGCTGCAGCCGCCGCAGGGCGAGGGTGGCACCGCAGAAGCTGCGCGCCAGGGCATGCAGTTGCTGTTTCTGCACTGGGGCCTGCATGGCTGGGGCGTGTTTGCCTTCGTCGGTATGGCGCTGGCCTATTTCGCTTATCGCCACAACCTGCCGCTGGCCCTGCGTTCGGCGCTGTATCCGCTGATTGGTAAACGCATCAATGGTCCTATCGGTTATGCCGTCGATGGCTTCGGCATCATTGCGACCATCTTCGGTCTCGGCGCAGACATGGGCTTCGGGGTGCTGCACCTCAACTCCGGTCTGGATTACCTGTTCGGCGTGGCGCACACCCACTGGATTCAGGTCGGTCTGATTACCCTGATGATGGGCGCGGCGATTCTGGTGGCGATCGCCGGTGTCGACAAGGGCGTGCGCGTCATGTCCGACATCAATATGTTGCTGGCCTGCGCGCTGCTGCTGTTCGTGCTGTTTGCCGGCCCGACTCAGCACTTGCTCAACACGCTGGTGCAGAATATCGGTGACTACCTGGGCGCACTGCCGAGCAAGAGTTTCGACGTGTATGCCTATAACGAGCCGAGTGACTGGCTGGGCGGCTGGACGGTGTTCTATTGGGCCTGGTGGATTGCCTGGGCGCCGTTTGTGGGCCTGTTCATTGCGCGTATTTCCCGTGGCCGGACCATCCGTGAGTTTGTCTTCGGTGTCTTGCTGATCCCGCTGGGCTTTACCCTGGCGTGGATGTCGATCTTCGGTAACAGCGCGATCGATCAAGTGCTCAACCATGGCATGACGGCGCTGGGTCAGTCGGCTATCGACGATCCGTCGATGACCCTGTACCTGCTGCTGGAAACCTATCCGTGGAGCAAGACGGTGATTGCCGTCACGGTGTTCATCAGCTTCGTGTTCTTCGTCACCTCGGCCGACTCGGGCACGGTGGTGCTGTCGACGCTGTCAGCCAAAGGTGGCAACCCTGACGAAGACGGTCCGAAATGGCTGCGGGTGTTCTGGGGTGTGGCCACGGCGCTGATCACCAGTGGCCTGTTGTTCTCGGGCAGCATCGATGCGCTGAAATCGGCTGTAGTGCTGACGTCGTTGCCGTTCTCGCTGATTCTGTTGCTGATGATGTGGGGCCTGCACAAGGCGTTCGTCATGGAGTCGCAGCGCAAGATCGCGCAGTTGTACTCGCTGGCGCCGGTATCCGGTTCACGACGCGGCGGTTGGCGCCAGCGTCTGAGCCAGGCGGTGCATTACCCGTCGCGAGACGAGGTGTACCGCTTCCTTGATCAGACCGTGCGTCCGGCGATTGAAGAAGTGACAGCGGTGTTCGTCGAGAAGGGCTTGAACGTGGTCAACGTCCCCGATCCGTCCAACGACTCGGTGACCCTGGAAATCGGTCACGGCGAAGAGCGTCCGTTCATCTACCAGGTGCAGATGAAAGGCTTCTTCACCCCGTCGTTCGCCCGTGGCGGCATGGGCTCCAAGCAATTGAACAACCGCCGCTACTACCGCGCCGAGGTTCACTTGAGCGAGGGCAGTCAGGACTACGACCTGGTGGGTTACACCAAGGAACAAGTCATCAACGACGTGCTCGATCAGTACGAACGGCATATGCAGTTCCTGCACCTGGTGCGTTGATCGAGGGGTGGGGGGCGGTTACGACTATCGTTCCTCACGCTCTGCGCCTCACCTCGTGTTCAGGCCAGGACGCGGAGCGTCCAGAACGGCATACCCACGCGGAGCATGGGCACGATAGTGTTTGCCCGGACACCTCGCGCGCTACCCTTGCCGCGATCTCCCTGACGATTATCGTTCCTCACGCTCCAGCGTGGGAATGCCCTTCGTGACGCTCCGCGTCACACATCTGCGCCTCGGCGCATGTTCAGGAGAGGACGCGGAGCGTCCAGAACGGCATACCCACGCGGAGCATGGGTACGATGGTGTTTGCCCGGACACCTCGCGCGCTACCCTTGCCGCGATCTCCCTGACGACTATCGTTCCTCACGCTCCGGCGTGGGAATGCCCTTCGTGACGCTCCGCGTCACACATCTGCGCCGCGCCGCATGTTCAGGAGAGGACGCGGAGCGTCCAGAACGGCATACCCACGCGGAGCATGGGTACGATGGTGTTTGCCCGGACACCTCGCGCGCTAGCCGTTCCGCGATCTTCCTGACGACTATCGTTCCTCACGCTCCGGTGGGAATGCCCTTCGTGACGCTCCGCGTCACACATCTGCGCCTCGCCGCATGTTCAGGAGAGGACGCGGAGCGTCCAGAACGGCATACCCACGCGGAGCATGGGCACGATGGTGTTTGCCCGGACACCTCGCGCGCTAGCCGTTCCGCGATCTTCCTGACGACTCTCGTTCCTCACGCTCCAGCGTGGGAATGCCTTTCGTGACGCTCCGCGTCACACATCTGCGCCGCGGCGTTTGCGTGTCAGAGGCTTTTCGTCGGCCATGCTCGATCACTTCGCATAAAAGTAAAAGGAATATAAAACTAATTTTTCAGTATTGGACGATCTATAAGTCGTTTTCCGATACTGGTGATGTTAGCGCTAACAAAGATGGTTTTTCTGCTACTCGCCACCGCGAATGCCCGGACCCGGTTTAGTCAGCACGCACAGGCGACAGTGCGCATCGTACTGTCGGATTAGGGCATATTTCAGGTAGGCACGCAGATGCACACAACAGGTGGGGATGGCGTCAGACACACGCTTCTGGCGCAGGCGATCGATCAGGCTCATACCGCGCGGGGGCGTCGTTGTGGGTGGTTGCTGATGGGGCTGACGGCATTGCCGTGTGTTCCGGCCATGGCGGAGACAGCGGCAGGGCAGAACACAGAAACGGTAGCGCTGGAATCGGTGACCGTGACCGCCACACGCCGCGAAGAGTCGCTGCAAAAAGTACCGGTCGCCGTGTCCGTGATCGAGGGCGAACAACTGGAGCGCGATAACCGTAATGGCGTGGCCAGCATCGTGCAGCAGGTGCCGTCGTTGAATTTCCGCACCGGGGCTTCCAACAAGGACACTTCGCTGTTCGTTCGCGGTGTCGGCACCATTTCCACCTCGCCAGGCGTCGAACCGACCGTGGCCACGGTGATCGATGGCGTGGTGTATGCGCGGCCGGGTCAGGCCACGCTGGACTTGCTCGACCTGGAACGCATCGAAGTACTGCGCGGCCCGCAAGGCACGCTGTTCGGCAAGAATGCTTCGGCGGGCGTGCTCAACGTCACCACCAAGGCACCGACCGAAGCGACTCACGGTTACATCGATCAGTCCTATTACAGCGGCAACGAAAGCCGCACCCGTTTCGGCATTGGCGGCAGCCTGATTCCGCAGACCCTCAAAGGCTCGATCACGACGTTGTTCGGCAGCTATGACGGCAATGTCGACAACAAGCTCAATGGTCAGGAAGTCAACGGTTACAACCGCAAGGGTGCCCGCGGCAAGCTGGAATTCACACCCAATGACGACATCACCTTCACCCTTGCAGCGGACTACATGCAGTCCCATGACGATGCACCCAACGGTGTCGTAACCAAGGCGCTGACCCCGTCCTTCGCCAGTGCCCTGGCGCCGGTACGTGCCGACAGCGATAACCGCAATGTCGTCAGCGATTACCGCAGCCATGTCGAGGACGTCAACAAAGGCCTGTCCGGCCAGCTCGACTGGCAACTGGGCGACTACACCCTGACCTCGATTACCGCCTGGCGTGGTTGGGACAACACCCAGTATCAGGACGGCGACCGGCTTGGCACTGTCACCGCGGCGTTCCCCGGCACCGAAGACAAGGGCGATCTGGCGTTCAACCAGTATTCCCAAGAGTTGCGTCTGGCGTCGCCGAAAGGCCGGTTTGTCGAGTACGTCGGCGGTCTGTTCTACATGCACGGCAAGAGCGACGAGACCTATCAGCGCACGCTGATCACACCGACGACTCAGGATCGCGGCATCGCCGATTACAGCACCACCACTGACAGTTATTCGGTGTTCGGTGAAACCACGTTCAACTTCACCCCGGACTTGCGTGCGATTGCCGGGGCACGCTGGACCCACGACGACCTGGAATACGATCATCGCCGCGTATCGACATCGGCTACCACCGTCAGCGGCATTCAGCCAGCAACCAGCAGCTCCGGGTCGGTGGACGAAGACGGCAAGTCCGGACGCCTCGGTTTGCAGTACGACCTGAGCGACAGTGTGATGACCTACATCACCTACTCGCGCGGCTACAAAGGCCCGGCCTACAACGTGTTCTTCAACATGCAGCCGCGTGACACCGAGGCGCTCAAGCCGGAAACCTCGAACACCTGGGAGGTCGGCCTCAAGGCCACCACCTGGAACAATCGCCTGACCACCAACCTGGCGGTGTTCCACAGCGAGTACGACAACTATCAGGCGAATTTCTTCGACAGTGTTGCCGGGCAGGTCGTGACGCGCCTGATCAACGCCGGCAGCGTCAGCACCGAAGGCGTCGAGCTGGATTACGCCCTGCAAGCCACCCGAAACCTGAAATTCTCCGGTGCGCTGTCCTACACCAAAGCACGCATCGACAGCTTCGCCTGCCCGGCCGGTGCGGCGGCGTCCTGCAATGTCGACGGCAAGACCCTGCCGTACATCCCGGACTGGAAAAGCTACGTTCGTGCCGATTACACCATCCCGCTGGACAACGGCCTGGATATCGAACTGGGCACCGATTACAGCTGGCAGAGCGAAGTGCAGTACGACATCAGCCAGAACCCGGACACCAGACAGGGTGCTTACGGCATCTGGAACGCCAGCGTGGCACTGGCCGATTACAACAGTGGCTGGCGCGTTGCATTGCTGGGCAAGAACCTGGCGGACAAGTCCTACTCGCCAATGCTGGCGACCGGGGGCAACTACGTTTATCGATCAGTGCCGCGTGATGATGAACGTTATTTCGGCGTGCAGTTGCGCAAGGATTTTTGAGCCGAGACCCCAGGCAACACGTAAGGAGTGAGGTATGAGCACCACTGCCCGACAGATGAAGCTGGGCGCTTTCCTGATGGCCACCGGGCACCATGTCGCCGCCTGGCGGCACCCGGATGTGCCTGCGGATGCAGGGCTGGATTTCAAGCATTACCGGCATGTGGCCAGGGTCGCGGAGGCGGCAAAATTCGATGCGCTGTTCGTCGCTGACAGTGTGGCTGCCGCGACCGGTGATATCGCCAGCCGCATGGCGCGCTCCGATCATTTCGAGCCGCTGACCCTGCTCTCGGCACTCAGCGCGGTGACCGAGCATATTGGTCTGATCGCGACAGCGACCACCACCTACAACGAGCCGTATCACGTAGCCCGCAAGTTCGCCTCGCTGGATCATCTCTCCGGTGGGCGAGCGGGCTGGAATCTGGTGACGTCGGATGCTGCCGCCGAAGCGCAGAACTTCGGTCGCGCCGAGCATGTGGGGCATGCCGAGCGCTACAGCCGCGCACGAGAGTTTCATCAGGTGGTGACCGGCCTGTGGGACAGTTGGGCAGACGATGCCTTCACCCGCGACAAGGCCAGTGGCGAGTATTACGATCCGGCCAAAATGCATGTGCTCGATCATCAGGGCGAGCATTTCCGCGTCAAGGGTCCGCTGAACGTGGCGCGTTCGCCGCAGGGGCAGCCAGTGGTGGTGCAGGCCGGCTCCTCGGAAGTCGGACGTGATCTGGCGGCGCAGACGGCGGAAGTGGTGTTCACCGCGCAGACCTCGCTGGCCAGTGCGCAAGCGTTTTATGCGGATATCAAAGGCCGGTTACGCGCCTTTGGGCGTGACGCAGACTCACTGAAAATCATGCCCGGCGTGTTCATCGTCGTGGCCGAAACCGAAGCCTTGGCCAAAGCCAAATTCGAGTCGTTTCAGGAACTGGTCGAGCCTCAGGTCGGGGTCGCTCTGCTGGGCCGCATGCTGGGCAATTTCGACCTGTCGGGCTACCCGCTGGACGGCCCGCTGCCAGAGTTGCCATTGACCGACAGCGGCCAGCGCAGCCGGCAGAAACTGCTCACCGAACTGGCTGATCATGAAAACCTGACCCTGGCGCAACTGGGACGGCGGATTGCCGGTGGGCGAGGGCACTACAGCCTGATCGGTACGCCAGAGCAGATTGCTGATGAGTTGCAACGCTGGTTCGAGCAAGGTGCGGCGGATGGCTTCAACGTGCTGGTGCCACACCTGCCGGGCGGCCTGGAAGATGTCGCGCAGTTGCTGGTGCCGGAGTTACAGCGGCGCGGGCTGTTTCGCACCGAGTATGAAGGCACGACCTTGCGCGAGAACCTGGGCTTGCAACGGCCTGCTTACAGATTTTGATAATTTCCCGTACCAGATACCAAGCCTGGCTGCAGAGAGGTGACGCGGAGCGTCACAGGATGCATGCCAACGCGGAGCATTGGCACGAGAGTCGACCGAGAAAGGATCACCCATGAAACCACTCACGTTTATCGCCGCCATTCTGGCCTTCAGCGGTCTGTTCGGTACAGCTTCTGCCGACGAGCCCGACACTCTTCGCATCGGCTATCAGAAGGGCTCGATCACGCTGGTGCTGGCCAAGGAAAACGGCCTGCTGGAAAAGCGGTTTCCCGAGAAAAAAATCAAATGGATCGAGTTTCCGGCCGGGCCGCAGATGCTGGAGGCGCTGAACATTGGCAGCCTGGACATCGCCTCCACCGGAGACATCCCGCCGATCTTTGCCCAGGTTGCAGGTGCCGATCTGGTCTACATCGGTACCGAGCCGGCCAAGCCGCAGGCGGAAACCCTGTTGGTGCGCAACGAAAGCCCGGTGCACAGCGTCGCGGAATTGAAAGGCCGCAAGGTCGCGCTGCAGAAAGGCTCCAGCTCGCACAATGTGGTGCTGCGTTTGCTCAACAAAGCCGGCCTGACCTTCAAGGATATTCAGCCGATTTACCTGACCCCCGCCGATGCCCGCGCGGCCTTTGAAAACGGCAGTGTCGATGCCTGGGCGATCTGGGACCCTTACTATTCCATCGCCATGAGCGAAGGCCACAGCCGCCTGCTGGCCAACGGCGAGGGGCTTGGATTGTCCGGGCCGTTCTATACCGCACGGCGGGCGTTTGCCGACGAAAACGCGGCGCTCGTGCAGCAGGTACTCGACGAACTGACGGTGGCCGACGGGCTGTCGCGCTCGCAGCGTGCCGAGAGTATTCAGATACTGGCGCGCAGCATGGGCTTGTCCGAAGCGGTCATGACTCAGTATCTTGACCATCGGCCTGTATCACCCAGCCTGCCGATCACGCCGGAGATCGTACGCGCGCAGCAGGCGACCGCTGATCTGTTTTACGACAACCACTTGATACCCAAGCGGGTCGACATTCAGCAGGTGGTCTGGAAAAAGCCATGATTCCGGCGTTGCGAACAGGCGTCGCCTGTTCGCAAACGCAATCAAGACGCCTCGAATATCCCCCAGACAAGAGAGGATTCAATGACCTACATCGCTGCCGAAAATCGTTACGAAGACATGCCTTATCGCCGTACCGGCCGCAGCGGGCTGGTGCTTCCAGCACTGTCTTTGGGCTTGTGGCACAACTTCGGTGACAGCACGCCGATCGATACCCAGCGCGCCATGCTGCGCACGGCGTTTGATCTGGGCATCAACCATTTCGACCTGGCCAACAACTATGGCCCGCCGTACGGCAGCGCCGAGATCAACTTCGGCCGTTTGCTGCGCGAAGACTTCAAGCACTACCGTGATGAGCTGATCATCTCCAGCAAGGCCGGCTGGGACATGTGGCCAGGGCCGTACGGGCAGGGCGGCGGTTCACGTAAATACGTGCTCGCCAGCCTCGACCAGAGCCTGCAACGCATGGGCCTCGATTACGTCGACATCTTCTATTCCCACCGTTTCGACCCGGACACTCCGCTGGAAGAAACCGCCAGCGCCCTGGCCACCGCAGTTCAGCAGGGCAAGGCGTTGTACATCGGTATCTCGTCGTATTCCGGTGCCAAGACCCGCGAAATCGCCGCGTTGCTCAAAGAGTGGAAAGTGCCGCTGCTGATTCACCAGCCGGCCTACAACCTGCTTAACCGCTGGGTCGAGAAAGACTTGCTCGATGCTACTGAAGAGTTGGGTGCCGGCGTGATTGCCTTTACTGCTTTGGCCCAGGGGTTGCTGTCGGACAAGTACCTGAACGGCGTGCCCAAGGATGCGCGGGTCAATCGTCCGGGTGGTGGTTCACTGCAGGCTTCGCACCTGTCCGAGCAGAACATCGCCCACGTGCGCGCGCTCAATGAAATCGCCCAGCGTCGCGGTCAGAGCCTGGCGCAAATGGCCCTGGCCTGGACGTTGCGCGATCCGCGTGTGACTTCAGCGTTGATCGGTGCGAGCCGTCCCGAGCAGATCATCGAAAACGTCGGCGCGCTGAAGAACCTGGCGTTCAGCCCCGAAGAGCTGACCGAGATCGACAGCTTTGCGGTGGAAGGCGGGATCAACCTGTGGGAAAAGCCGTCGCTGGCTGAGTGATGCGCTGCGGCCTATGACCGTCATTCCCGCGCTCCGCGCTCATCGTTATACATAACTCCTTGAAAGTCCGTAATACAGGGCTTTCAGGCTTCTGCCCATAGGGCGTAGGAGCGATCGGGGCGGCGTCCGCATTGTTCGCGAAGACAGTGTCTCAGACGACGCATTTTCGGCGATCATACCGGCCCTTTCGCGAACAAGTTCGCTCCTACGCCCTACGGCCAGAATCAAAAGCGGACTTGTATAACGCTGAGCGCTCCGCGTAGGTATGAACAACCATCATATAACCACTCAGCCCTCATCGGCCTCGTCGTCGTCCCCGCCATCGATCTTCATGCCCAGTTCCTTGATCTTGCGGGTCAGCGTGTTGCGGCCCCAGCCCAGCAATACGGCGGCGTCGCGGCGGCGGCCGGCGGTGTGTTTGAGGGCGGTTTCGATCATGATCCGCTCGAAGGTCGGCACGGCGCTGTCCAGCAGGCTGGACTGACCGCGAGACAAGGCCTGATCGGCCCACTGGCGCAGTGCCTGTTCCCAGTTGGTGACCGGCGCGGCGTCCTGCGGCAGGCTCAGCAGTTCCGGCGGCAGATCGCTGACGTGCACTTCACGACCCGAAGCCATGACCGTGATCCAGCGGCAGGTGTTTTCCAGCTGACGAACGTTGCCAGGCCACGGCAGATGCTTGAGGTATTCCTCGGTCTCGGCCTTGAGCAGCTTGGGTTCGACCGCCAGTTCCTGGGCCGCGCGGCTGAGGAAGTGCTTGGCCAGGGTCGGGATGTCTTCGCGACGGTCCGACATGCGCGGAATGTGGATTCGGATCACGTTCAGGCGGTGGAACAAGTCCTCGCGGAACTTGCCGGCCTGCACCAGGGTTTCCAGATTCTGGTGGGTGGCGGCAATGATGCGCACGTCGACCTTGACCGGCGTGTGACCGCCGACCCGGTAGAACTCGCCGTCCGCCAGGACACGCAACAGACGGGTCTGGGTGTCGGCAGGCATGTCTCCGATTTCATCGAGAAACAGCGTGCCGCCGTCGGCCTGTTCGAAGCGCCCGCGGCGCAGGTTGGCCGCGCCGGTGAACGCGCCTTTTTCATGCCCGAACAGCTCGGACTCCATCAGGTCCTTGGGGATCGCCGCCATGTTCAGCGCAATGAATGGCGAGGCCGAACGCGGGCTGTGGCGATGCAATGCGTGAGCGACCAGTTCCTTGCCAGTACCCGACTCACCATTGATCAACACCGTGATGTTGGAGTGGCTCAGACGGCCGATGGCGCGAAACACTTCCTGCATCGCTGGCGCTTCGCCAATGATCTCGGGAGTGCGGGTCAGCGTCGGGGCGACGTCCAGGCCCTGTTGTTCCTGCGCGTGCTGATTGGCGCGCTTGACCAGCGACACGGCTTCATCGACGTCGAATGGCTTGGGCAGGTACTCGAACGCACCGCCTTGATAGGACGCCACGGCGCTGTCCAGGTCCGAGTGGGCGGTCATGATGATCACCGGCAGACGCGGATGCTGCTCGCGAATCCGCGCCAACAGGTCCAGGCCACTGGCACCCGGCATGCGGATGTCGGAAATGATCACGTCCGGTTGCTGACGGGCCAGACGGCTCATCACCCCGTCGGCGCTGTCGAAGCTCTGCGTGGTCATGCCTTCCTGTTGCAAGGCCTTTTCCAGTACCCAGCGGATAGAACGATCGTCGTCTACGATCCAGACAGTTTCACTACGGCTCATGTCGAAGCTGCTCCTTGTTCCAGCGGCAGGAAGATCGAGAATGTGGTGTGGCCGGGATGGCTGTCACACTCGATCAGACCCTGGTGCTGGCTGATGATGTTCTGGGTAATGGCAAGACCTAGTCCCGTGCCATCCGGGCGGCCACTGACCATCGGATAGAAAATGGTTTCCTGAAGTTCGGCCGGAATACCGGGGCCGTTGTCGATGATTTCGATCTTGCTCACCAGTCGATGGCGAACGTGGCCGATGGTGAACTGGCGCATGGCGCGGGTACGCAGGGTGATCCGGCCAAGGCGCAACTCGTTCTGGCCGCTGATGGCCTGCATGGCGTTGCGCACGATATTGAGCACGGCCTGGATCATTTGCTCGCGGTCGATCAACACGTCCGGGATGCTTGGGTCGTAGTCGCGCACCAAGGTAATGCAACCCTGGCTTTCGGCCTCGACCAGGCTGCACACGCGCTCCAGCACTTCGTGCACGTTGGTCATCGCCAGCGATGGCAGCTTGTTGGAGCCGAGCATGCGGTCGACCAGATTACGCAGGCGGTCGGCCTCTTCGATAATGACGTTGGTGTAGTCCTTGAGGCTTTCTTCAGGCAGCTCGCGGGCCAGCAACTGTGCTGCCCCGCGAATGCCGCCCAGTGGATTCTTGATTTCGTGAGCCAGGCCACGCACCAGCATCTTGGTGGTTTCCTGCTTGGACAGCTGAGCCTCTTCCTTGGTGATGCGCAACAGCCGGTCACGCGGGTGCACTTCAAGCAGCAGCAGGGTATCGCCCTTGCTGAGGATAGGCGTCACTGCATAGTCGACCGTCAGGGTCTGGCCGGTCAGTGCGGTGAGCATCGCTTCGCGCTTGGTAAAAGGATGAGCCTGTTCGACTGCCTGACGCAGCGAACTCAATGCTTCGGCCGACTCGGTGAACAGCTCGCTGATGAATTGCCCATGGCTGCGCTGCCCGCTGATGGCCAGCAGCATTTCCGCCGCCGGGTTCATGTACTCAAGTCGCAGGTCGGCGTTGAGCAGAATGGTGGCAGTGGTCAGGTTATCCAGTAACAGTCTGTGCAGCGCATCGCTGATAGTCATGAATCGTGTTGACCTCTTTTGGCACATTGCAGTCGCGCAATGCGGGTGCTGGTTGGTCTGCACCAGCAGGAGCAAGGCCACCAATACGGTGCTTTGTCAGTGAAGTTGCAAAAAACAAACCAAGGCTCCGAAAAGAAGCGCTTTATCTGCAAAATCGGGCCGTTTTTGTAAAGAGTGCCCGCATACGGCGCTACCCGGCCAGGGTTCCTGAACCAGATTGGGCTGTATTGTTGCGCAGGCAGGCATTGAGCGCACCAAAAAGGTGCTGGTGCTTTGCCGAGATCAGAAGAAGGGCAGAATGCTGCTTTTTGGCTCGGGCTTGTCCTTGAGCGGACACTCCGGACGCACGCCGTAGTCATCATCCTTGCAGGGGTGGGTCGCGCGCTTTTGCGCCAGGGAAATGCGCTGCACGTGAAACGGCTGGTTCGGGGTTTTTTCCAGAACACGGCCAAGCTCGTCGAAAATCTCTACCGACAGTTGATGGGTGCCGCGATCTACATTGCTCAGCGGGAACACCGGGCTGCGGCCGGCCTGACCGACGGCAACGTTATCCAGCAGCAGCCGGTAGCTGTGGCCCGCCTGTAACACCGGTTCGCTGGTGACGGTAACGATCAGGTCGCCACTGGGATTGACCAGGGTAGCGTCCGGTTCGGGCACCAGGATTCTCAGCAACTGGTAATGAAACATCGGTTGTACTGCCGGTTTGGCGGGGTGGGCCTTCAAGGTGCGGGTCGGCGGCGTGCCGGTCATGTTGTTGCTGGGGGCGATGTCGACGCGGGTGGCGTTCTTGCGCGGCTGGTCGGTAAACACCCGATTACCCTGCGCGTCGATATAGGTGTAGACGTCGGCCACTGCGGGCAGCGTCAAGAGCAACAACAGGCAGGTCAGCAGGCGGCGCATCGTGTGTCTGCTCATGGCTTGCCGAGGTGTACGCGCTGTACGGTCAGGGTGATGGTTTCGCTCTGCTGAATGATCCGCTCGCCGTCTTTCACGACCACCGCGAAACTGTGTTCACCGCGATCTGCGTTGACCACCTGAAAGCGCGGCAGGTTGGAAGGCTGCCCGTACAGGTTGCCGTCCAGCAGCAGTTGCAGGCTGTGAGTCGGTTGCAGGCGTGGCTCGATCTTCACACCGATGATGAACGTGCCATTGTTGGCGCGTAAGGCTTCATCGGTGGGCAGGTCTTTCAGTTCCAGCACGTCGTAGGCCGTTTGCGGCTGCGAGGGTGGCGCCACAGGGGCCGGTTGCGGCTCGCGGTTGAGGGCTGGCCTGGAAGGCGTCTGCGTTTCGATGCTGTTTAGCGGCGGTAACTCGACCACTTCGGTCTTGGCCCCGTTGGGCGGCTGATTGCTGAACGCGGTGTTGCCGTTCGCATCGGTGTACTTATAGATCTGCGCCAGCGCAGGCAGGCTGATCAACAGCAGCAGGCAAATCAGACTTTGACGCATGAGACTCTCGACAGCAGGGCAAGATTGGCCGTCAGCATAGAACACATCGCCCTATGCTGCGCTATCCGCCTGATGTGTCAGAGTTTCGCAGGACAAAGGTCGGCTGTGGCCAGTACCAGTGCCTGATCGTGAATCGGGTCGGTCTGATAACGCTTCAGCGCCGCATCCAGTTGCATCCGGCAGGTTTCTGCCTTGCGCAGTGGCTGGAAGTCCGCGTAGGCCTGAAGCAACTGGGTCTGCAGGCGATCCAGCTTCGGACGAATGTCATCGACCAGACTGAGCCTGACCGTGTCGGGCGCCTTGCCTGCCGCGTGCCATTGGGCGAGCAGGGCGTTCTGCACCTGTTTATTGGCTTCGATCTGCGCGCGGAACAGGCGTTGAACGTCATCGGGGTCGAGTTTGAACTCGGCAGCACGGGCCTGAGCGGCGCTGATCACTTGCAGCTCGCGCGGCGGGTCCTCGACGGCCTTGCCGCTGTCCCATTTGCTCAGGGCAACCTGATCGGCGATGGTCAGGCGCTCGCTGATCGCTTGCAATAGAGGTTCAAGTGCAGAAGGTTTTTGCTCGGCAGTGAAGGCGAAACAGGTAGACATGAACGTCATTGTCAGCAGGGAAGTGGCCAGAATAAGGCGCATGGCAGTTCCATCTCGGTTCGGTTGGGAGATGCAGATTTAACTCCAGGCGACCGGTCAGAGCCAGTGTTGCGGGGTGAACAAATGTTCACGCGGTAAAATCCGGGCAAAAAAAGACCTCCCGAAGGAGGTCTCCTGTTACGCCATCAACGCTGGCGTGGCTGGATCAGCAGCTGTAGTACAGCTCGTATTCCAGTGGGTGTACGAAGGTGCGAACCTTGATTTCTTCTTCGCTTTTCAGCTCGATGTAGGCATCGATGAAGTCGTCGCTGAAGACGCCGCCCTTGGTCAGGAACGCGCGGCCCTTGTCCAGTTCTTCCAGGGCTTCTTTCAGGCTGCCGCAAACTTGTGGGATCTCTTTGGCCTCTTCAGGCGGCAGGTCATACAGGTTTTTGTCAGCTGCGTCGCCCGGGTGGATCTTGTTCTGGATGCCGTCCAGGCCAGCCATCAACAGGGCCGCGAAGGCCAGGTACGGGTTGGCTGCCGGATCCGGGAAGCGTGCTTCGATACGGCGGCCGCGTGGGCTGTTGACGTAAGGAATACGGATCGAGGCGGAGCGGTTACGCGCCGAGTAGGCCAGCATGACCGGTGCTTCGAAACCCGGGACCAGACGCTTGTAGGAGTTGGTCGACGGGTTGGTGAAGCCGTTCAGCGCCTTGCCGTGCTTGATGATGCCGCCGATGAAGTACAGGGCGGTATCGGACAGACCGGCATAGCCTTCGCCTGCGAAGGTGTTCTTGCCATCCTTGGAGATGGACATGTGTACGTGCATACCCGAGCCGTTGTCACCGTACAGTGGCTTGGGCATGAAAGTAGCGGTACGGCCGTAAGCGTCGGCAACGTTGTGTACGCAGTACTTGAGGGTCTGAACTTCGTCAGCCTTCTTGACCAGCGTGTTGAATTTCACGCCGATTTCGTTCTGGCCGGCAGTCGCCACTTCGTGGTGGTGAACTTCAACGGTCTGGCCCATTTCTTCCAGAGCGTTGCACATGGCGGTACGGATTTCGTGGTCGTGGTCGACCGGTGGCAGCGGGAAGTAACCACCTTTGACGCCCGGACGGTGGCCCTTGTTGCCGCCATCGACGTCGCCGTCGGTCATCCAGGAAGCCTGTTCGGAGAAGATCTTGAACATGGAGCCGGAGATGTCGGACTTGAATTTCACTTCGTCGAAGATGAAGAACTCTGGCTCCGGACCTACGAATACGGTGTCGCCGATACCGGTCGACTTCAGGTATTCCTCGGCACGGTGGGCAATGGCGCGCGGGTCGCGGTCGTAGCCTTGCATGGTCGAAGGTTCGATGACGTCGCAGACCAGAACCAGGGTCGGCTCTTCGGTGAACGGGTCGAGCAGGGCGGTTTCGTCATCCGGCAGAAGAATCATGTCGGACGCTTCGATGCCTTTCCAGCCAGCGATGGAGGAACCGTCGAACATTTTGCCGACTTCGAAGAAATCGTCTTCCAGTGCATCGCGCGCAGGCATGGTGACGTGCTGCTGCTTGCCCTTGGTGTCTGTGAAGCGCAGATCAATCCACTTAACGTCATGATCTTTGATGAGTTGAACCGACTTCGACATGGTGTCCTCCGGGTGGCTAGAGACCGACTTGATAGAGTTATGGTCCCTTGAATTTGGGTGATGCCGGCGCAGATACTCTGCCAAGGCAACCTGCCTCACAAGGGAGCAATTTGCATGCCAGTGCCCCGTGTTGGGTTTTTTGCCTCAAACGCAGGTTTTCAGGGGGCGAAAACGCACCACGCGGGAAAAACACGCACCTTTATGGCGCTGCAATTTGGTGCGCCGACTCTTTTTGGTGCGTCGTTGATTGCGTGTACGATAACTGGTTAAACCTTGAGCAATTTCCGCTATAATCCGCGCCCCCCTTTTTTGGTCGGCACCTCACGCTCCGTTTCCATGAAACTAATCGTTAAAGTTTTCCCAGAAATCACCATCAAAAGCCCGCCGGTGCGCAAGAAGTTCATCCGGCAACTGGGCAAGAACATTCGTACCGTGCTCCGTGAATTGGACGCGGACATTGTCGTGGGTGGCGTATGGGACAACCTTGAGGTCGAAACCCGGCTGACCGACCCCAAAGTGCTGCAGGGCATCAGGGAGCGGCTGAGCTGCATGCCCGGCATTGCCAACTTTCTGCAGGTCGCCGAGTACCCGCTGGGCGATCTCGACGACGTCGTCGCCAAGTGCAAACTGCACTACGCCGACCTGTTGCCCGGCAAGATGTTTTCAGTGCGGTGCAAGCGCGCCGGTCGCCACGACTTCAGCTCCATGGACGTCGAGAAATACGTCGGCAGCAAGCTGCGCATGCAGTGCGGCGCTGCCGGAATCGAGCTGAAAAAGCCCGATCTGGTCGTGCGCATGGAAATTCGCGACCAACGGTTGTTTGTCGTTCACGACCAGCATCAGGGCATGGGCGGTTACCCGCTGGGCGCGCTGGAGCAGACCCTGGTATTGATGTCCGGCGGTTTCGATTCGACCGTTGCGGCCTACCAGATCATGCGCCGCGGCCTGATGGCGCACTTCTGCTTCTTCAATCTGGGCGGACGTGCCCATGAACTGGGCGTGATGGAAGTCGCGCACTTCATCTGGAAGAAGTACGGCAGTTCACAGCGGGTGCTGTTCGTCAGCGTACCGTTCGAGGAAGTTCTCGGAGAAATTCTGCAGAAAGTCGATAACAGTCATATGGGTGTAGTTTTGAAGCGTATGATGTTACGCGCTGCATCCGCCGTGGCCGATCGTCTTGAAATCGATGTGCTGGTCACCGGCGAAGCGATTTCACAGGTTGCCAGCCAGACGCTGCCCAACCTGTCGCTGATTGACGCGGCAACCGACAAGCTGGTCCTGCGGCCGCTGGTTGCCACCCATAAGCAGGACATCGTGGACCTGGCGACTGAAATCGGCACCGCTGATTTTGCCCGGCACATGCCAGAGTATTGCGGGGTGATTTCGGTCAACCCGAAGACCAACGCCAAGCGAAATCGCGTTGAGTACGAAGAAAAACAGTTCGACATGGCGATTCTCGAGCAGGCGCTCGAACGCGCGAAGCTGGTTTCGATCGATCGGGTGATCGACGATCTGAGCCGCAATGTCGATATAGAAGAAGTCAGCCAGGCGCTGGCCGGTCAGGTGATCCTCGACATCCGTCACCCGGATGCCCAGGAAGACCAACCGCTGCAAGTGCCCGGCGTGGAGATACAGACGTTGCCGTTCTACGCATTGAACAGCCGTTTCAAGGCACTGGATGACACGCGCCAGTACCTGCTGTATTGCGACAAAGGCGTCATGAGTCGCCTGCATGCCCACCATTTGCTCAGTGAGGGACATGCCAATGTGCGCGTATATCGACCGAGCTAAGTGCCCGGGGCTGTTTGCCTGTGGCTTGCGTCACCGGCCCCCCGACACCCGTCGTCATGCCGTTACGGCTTTTGCCGACTCAAAATAGTAATCGCTGTCCTTAACCAGTCAGCAGACCGAATCCTCTGATCGAGATACACAAGTGATCGAAAATCTACGTAACATCGCCATCATTGCTCACGTTGACCATGGTAAGACCACCCTGGTAGACAAACTCCTGCGTCAATCCGGCACTCTGGAGCGCGGCGAGCTCAACGACGAACGCGTGATGGACTCCAACGACCAGGAGAAAGAGCGCGGTATTACCATTCTCGCGAAGAACACCGCGATCAACTGGAATGGCTACCACATCAACATCGTGGACACCCCGGGCCACGCCGACTTCGGTGGTGAAGTAGAGCGCGTGATGTCGATGGTCGACTCCGTACTGCTGCTGGTCGATGCCCAGGACGGCCCTATGCCGCAAACCCGTTTCGTGACCAAGAAGGCCTTCGAAGCCGGCCTGCGTCCGATCGTGGTCATCAACAAGGTTGACCGTCCAGGCGCACGTCCGGACTGGGTTCTGGACCAGATCTTCGACCTGTTCGACAACCTGGGTGCCACTGAAGAACAGCTGGACTTCAAAGTCGTCTACGCCTCGGCCCTGAACGGTATTGCCGGTCTGGAACACACCGCCATGGCTGAAGACATGACCCCGCTGTACCAGGCGATCGTCGATCACGTCCCTGCGCCAAAGGTTGACCGTGACGGTCCGTTCCAGATGCAGATTTCCGCACTGGACTACAACAGCTTCCTGGGCGTCATCGGTGTTGGCCGTATCGCTCGTGGTCGCGTCAAGCCGAACACTCCGGTGGTTGCCATCGACGTCAACGGCAAGAAGCGTAACGGTCGTATCCTGAAGCTGATGGGTCACCACGGTCTGCACCGTATCGACGTTGAAGAAGCAGCTGCCGGCGACATCGTCTGCATCAGCGGCTTCGACCAGCTGTTCATCTCCGACACTCTGTGCGACCCACTGAACGTCGAAGCGATGAAGCCGCTGACCGTTGACGAGCCAACCGTTTCGATGACCTTCCAGGTTAACGATTCGCCGTTCTGCGGCAAGGAAGGCAAGTTCGTCACCAGCCGTAACATCAAGGAACGTCTGGACAAGGAACTGCTCTACAACGTTGCTCTGCGCGTTGAAGAAGGCGACACCGCCGACAAGTTCAAGGTCTCCGGCCGTGGTGAGCTGCACCTCTCGGTACTGATCGAAACCATGCGTCGCGAAGGCTTCGAAATGGGTGTTGGTCGTCCTGAAGTGATCATCCGCATGGTTGACGGCGTCAAGCACGAACCGTACGAAAACGTCACCATCGACCTGCCTGAAGAAGCGCAGGGCGCGATCATGGAGCAAATGGGTAACCGTAAAGGCGACCTGACCAACATGGTTCCGGATGGCAAGGGCCGTGTGCGCCTTGAGTACAACATCCCGGCACGTGGCCTGATCGGTTTCCGTAACGAGTTCCTGACCCTGACTTCCGGCGCAGGCATCCTGACCAGCATCTTCGACCGTTACGACGTGATGAAGTCTGGCGACATGTCCGGCCGTCAGAACGGCGTTCTGGTTTCGGTTGCTACCGGCAAGGCGCTGACCTACTCCCTGGAAACACTGCAAGCCCGTGGCAAGCTGTTCCTGGGTCATGGCGAAGACGTGTACGAAGGTCAGATCGTCGGCATCAACAGCCGCGACAACGACCTGGGTGTCAACCCAACCAAAGGCAAGAAGCTCGACAACATGCGTGCTTCCGGTAAAGACGAAACCATCGCTCTGGTTCCGCCTATCCGTTTCACTCTGGAACAAGCGCTGGAATTCGTACAAGAAGACGAACTCTGCGAAGTGACGCCAAAGTCGATCCGCCTGCGTAAGAAAATCCTTGGTGAAAGCGAGCGTACTCGTGCTGCCAAGAAGTCGGGCAACTGAGTAATCGGTTAGTCGGCTAGACACAAAAAACCCGGTCGCGAGACCGGGTTTTTTTATGCCTGCCATTCGTGGCCTGTGGCACAGCTCGCCTGGCGGCAAGCTACTTCGAACGGCCGCCCACTGGCGCCAGCAGCAACTCGATACGCTGCTTGCGAATCCCGTCGGCAGCCGCTTCGGCCAGGGCTGCGTCGGTGATGATGGTGTCGAACTGCTCGAGCCCGGCGACCTTGTACATACCGAAGGTGCCGTATTTGGAGCTGGTGGCGATCAACACGGTTTGCGAGGCGGACTGCATGGCGGCCTGCTTGACCTCGACCTTCAGCGCCGATGGTGTGGTGGTGCCGCGTTGCAGGTCCCACGAGCTGGTGGACATGAAGGCCACATCGGTCGCCAGCTGGCGCAAGGTTGCCGCTGCCAGGCCGCCGACGCTGGAACGATTCGGATGATCGAGCAGCCCGCCGGTATGAATCACATCCACATGCGCAGCATCGGCCAGCGCGTTGACCACGCCGAAATCATTGGTGACCACGGTCATGCCCGACAGCGCGATGATGTGCGGGACGATTTCGAGTGTGCTGGTGCCTGCGTCCAGATAGATCGTCATGTCCGGGTGCAAGAGCCCCGCTGCGAGCCGCGCCATGCCCTGCTTGTGTGGCAACTCCACCACCGCCTTGGACTGGTGGCTGGGTTCGCTGTGGACCTGGCTGGCGATACGCACGCCGCCGGTGACCGAGTAGGCGCGACCTTCCTGCTCCAGCAGGGCGATGTCGCGGCGGATGGTCATGTGCGAGCAATCGAACATCTCCATCAACTGATGCACGCTGAGCACCTGATGCTTGCGTAACTGACGCAGCATCAGCTCCCGGCGCTGATCAGGGATCATAGGTGTACCGCCGGAAATGGCGATCTCCTCTTCAGTGGACATTCGTACTCCTGTACATCAATGAGCCGGCTCAGGCAGCAGACGGTCCGCGCATCTTAGCCAATCGCTTCGGCAATGGAAGCGGTCGCAGGCTTTTTTGCGCGGTTCGGCTCATCTTTACCTCTGTCCCACTTCAATTCATCCAGTTGCCACCGTCGACGTTATAGGTCTGGGCGACCACGTACTCGCTGTCCGCTGAAGCCAGAAAAATGGCCATGCCGGTCAAATCGTCTGCCGTGCCCATGCGCCCGTAAGGCACTTGTTCGCCCACCAGCTTTTTCTTCTCGCCCAATGGCCGGTTTTCATGGCGGGCGAACAACGCATCGACGCCGTCCCAGTGTTCGCCATCGACCACACCCGGTGCGATGGCGTTGACATTGATGCCGTGCCGGATGAGGTCCAGCCCGGCCGATTGGGTCAGGCTGATCACCGCCGCCTTGGTCGCGCAATACACCGCCACCAGCGCCTCGCCCCGGCGCCCGGCCTGGCTGGCCATGTTGATGATTTTGCCGCCGTGCCCCTGGGCAATCATTTGCTTCGCTGCGGCCTGCAAGGTGAACAGCGTGCCAGCGACATTGATCGAGAACAGCCGCTCGTAGCTGCCGCGGGTGATGTCGACGATCGGTGCCAGGTCGAACAGCGCGGCGTTGTTGATCAGGATATCCAGCTTGCCGGCCTGCGCGACCGCTGCGGCAATGGCCTGATCGATGGACGACTGATCCGTGACGTCCATCCGCACCGCGTAAGCGTTGGGTCCCAGTTCGGTCGCTGTCGCCTGTGCGCGCTGCAGATCGATATCGGCAATCGCCACGCGCGCACCTTCGTGAATGTACGCCTGCGCAAACGCACGCCCGATGCCTCGCGCCGATCCGGTGATCAGCGCGCTTTTACCTTCAAGTCGTTTCATGGGTTCATCATCCGTTCAATACAGTTGAGGGCTGGCGCTCTACTTCGGGTAGCCGGCACGTTTCATCTCGCGTTCGGTCACCGCCTGCGCGGCTGTGAGCGCCTGTTCAGTGGTGGTTTGCCCGGTTACAGCGGCAGAAAACAGCTTGCCGACCGAGGTGCCGATGGCCTGAAACTCGGGAATGGTCACGTACTGGATACCGACATAGGGCACGGGCTTGGCCGACGGGTGCGCCGGGTCGGCGTGTTGCATCATCTGCAGTGTGACCTTGGCGAACGGCGCAGCTTTCAGATAAGCCTCGCTGTAGGTGGAGGCGCGGGTGCCAGGTGGCACGTTGCTGATGCCGTCTGTCTCGGCGACCAGCTGGATATACGCCTTGGACGTCGCCCAGGTGATGAACGCCTTGGCTGTATCCTTGTGCTTCGAGGTAGTCGGTATTGCCAGCGACCAGGCGTAGAGCCATGACGAGCCCTTGTCCGTCACTTCGACCGGCGCAGGTGCAAAGCCGACGCTGTCGACAACATTGCTCTGCTCCTTGTCGGTGGTGAACGAGCCGGCCACGCTGGCATCCACCCACAACGCGCATTTGCCGCTGTTGAACAGCGCGAGTGTTTCGTTGAAACCGTTGCTCGATACGCCCGGCGGGCCATAGTTTTTCAGAGTGTTGACGTAGAAATTCGCCGCCTTGCTCCATTCCGGGCTGGTCAATTCAGGTTTCCACTGCTCATCGAACCAGCGCGCGCCGAATGCATTGGCCATGGTGCTGAGCAAGGCGATGTTCTCACCCCAACCGGCCTTGCCGCGCAGGCACATGCCGTAAACGCCCTTGTCGGGCTGATGCAGCTTCGCGGCGAATTCGCCCAGCTGCGTCCAGGTCGGGTGTTCGGGCATGCTCAAGCCAGCCTGCTTGAACAAATCGGTGCGGTAATAAGTAATGGTGCTTTCGCCGTAAAAGGGCAGGGCATAGAGCGTGTCCTTGACTGACAAGCCTTGGCGCACCGAGGGAAAGATATCCTCCAGATCGTAGTCCGGCGCAAGGCCGGTGATCGGCTCCAGCCACTGTTTGGCGCCCCATAACGGGGTCTCGTAGGTGCCGATGGTCAATACGTCGAACTGGCCACCCTGTGTGGCGATATCGGTGGTCAGGCGTTGGCGCAGGACGTTTTCTTCGAGCACCACCCAGTTGAGTTTGATGTCGGGATGCTGCTGTTCAAAGGTTTTCGACAGGCGCTGCATGCGGATCATGTCGCCGTTGTTCACCGTGGCGATGGTCACGGTTTCGGCAGCCTGGACGGTCAGGTTGAAAAGGGCGGCGGACACGCCTGCGGACAGGAAAAGCGTTTTCCGAATGTTCATCGTAGTGCTCTCCACCCCGCGCCTTGTCTGGCGGGAGTCATTGTTTTTGTTGTTGGCCACGGTTGAGTCACCCTGGTGGACGGCTCGATTACAGCAGCCCTCAGGGTGCTGAACAAACGCAGGGCGGATGAGCGACTGATACTTTTTTAACCGAGCGCGCTCCGGCGGTCCGAAAGCAAAAAAGTATCAGTGTCGGTTTGATCGCGAGCTAGCGTTGGCCAGGCGCGAGGGCGTATGTTCAAGCGTCCACAGCGCATTCATAACGATAAAAAGGGGCATCCCGTGCCTGACAGCCGAGCCGCCTTGCTCGAGCAGCGCCCTGCCGAGCTTGAGGTTATTCTCCCGCAGCCCGACCACTGCTTTCGCTGGTACGAGCATGACTATCCCTACGCGCTGGCGCGCTGGAACCATCATCCGGAATTCGAAATCCATCTGATCCGCCAGGGCAGCGGCAAGCTGGTGGCCGGTGATTACATCGGTGAGTTCGCGGCAGGGCATGTGGCCCTGATCGGCCCGGATCTGCCGCATGACTGGATCGGCGATCTGGCCCCCGGTGAGCATCTGCCCGGGCGGGACGTGGTGCTGCAGTTCGACGGTGCAGCGTTGCTCGCCTTGCGTGGCACGCTGCCGGAGATGGGTGACTTGCAGCGTCTGTTCGAGCAGGCGCGACGCGGCCTGGAGTTCACCGGTGCGACAGCGGTGCAGGCCGCGCGCCTGCTCGAAGAGATTGGCCCGGCTCAGGGGCTGGAGCGGCTGATTCTGTTCCTGCAACTGGTCAACACGCTGATGAAAGCGCCTGCGCAGGAGGTTCGCCTGCTGGCCAGCACCTGGTATGCACCGACTCTGGATGCGCGCAGTTCCGAACGGATCAACAAGGCGTTCGACTATCTGTTGACCGAATTGACCAGCGATATTCGCCTGTCCGTCATCGCGCAGCGACTGGACATGAGCGATCCGGGTTTTTCACGCTTCTTCAAGCGCACCACGGGCCATTGTTTTATCGACCTGATGCGCAAACTGCGGGTCCAGCGGGCCTGCCGGTTGCTGCTGCACAGCGAGATGTCGGTGTCGGACATCTGCTTTGAAGTCGGCTATGCCAACCTGTCCAACTTCAACCGACACTTCCGCGTGGAGATGCAGCAGACGCCCAGTGAATACCGGCGCGCCGCTGCATCCGCCTGATCAATGCTCTGCCGGGTCTTTCGCCTGCGGGGCGCGGGTGACGGCATTCACCAGCTTGCCGATGGTCAGGCCCTGCAAGAGGATCGACAGCAGCACCACGATGTAGGTGATGCTCAGCAGCAGATCGCGTTCCGGCCCGGTCGGCAGCGCCAGGGCCAGCGCAACCGAGACACCGCCGCGCAAGCCACCCCAGGTGAGGATGCGGATCGTGCCGTGCGGCACCTTGCGCCAGCGACGCAGGAGCAGGATGGCCGGAGCGACGGTGACGAAGCGCGACAGCAGAATCGCCGCCGCCAGCAGGCTGGCTGCAATCAGGTGCTGCCATGAGAACGGCAACAGCAACAGCTCCATACCGATCAGCGCGAACAGCAGCGCGTTGAGCATGTCATCCAGCAACTCCCAGAAACCGTCCATGTAGCGACGGGTCATGTCGTTCATCGCCAGATTGCGTCCCAGGTTGCCGATGATCAAGCCGGCCACGACCATCGCGATAGGACCGGACACATGCAGTTCAGACGCCATCGCCGAGCCGCCGATCACCAGTGCCAGCGTGAGCATGACCTCGATCTGATACTGCTCGATGCTCTTGATCATCAGGTACACGGCGTAACCGATCAGGCCGCCGAACAGCACCCCGCCCACCGCTTCGTGAACGAACAGCAAAGCGGTTTCGCCAACCGTCGGCGTCTCGCCCAACTGCGCGATACCCAACAGCACCGTGAACACCACCACCGCGGTGCCGTCGTTGAACAGGCTTTCGCCGACGATCGTGGTCTTCAGCGGTTTCGAGGCGTTGGCGGTACGCAACACACCAAGCACCGCAATCGGATCGGTAGGCGAGATCAGCGCACCAAACAGCAGGCAGTACAACGGGCTGACGTGCCAGCCGAACAGGGCAAAGATCCAGTAGGCCAGTGCGCCGATCACGGTGGTGGCGATCAGTACCCCGAAAGTTGCCAGCAGGCCAATGGGCCAACGGTAGCTTCTCAAGTCGCCCAGGTTGACGTGCAGCGCCCCGGCGAACAGCAGAAAGGACAGCATCCAGTTCATCAGCAGGTCGCCGAAGTCGATCTGGCCGATCAATTGTTGAACGCGATCTTCCAGGCCGGGATAGCCCAGAAAGCTCAGACCCTGCAGCAGCAACGAGAACATCAGCGCGGTGACCATCACGCCGATGGTGGGCGGCAGGCCGATGAAACGGTAGTTCACGTAGGTCAGCAGCGCAGTGAGGCAGATAAAACCAGCAGCGAGTTCAAGCATCGGTCATTCCAAATCCGTAATTGCAGTGTCTCGATCACCGTAACCGAGCCTGTGTTTGATGGACCGGAACTACGTCCAGACACATCTCGACACGCCACAGTGGGGTTTGCGTTGACCACGCAGAGGCGGTGATGTTGCAAAAAAGGCCGGAATTACCAAACGAAGCTGGATTTGAGACGGGAAAAGGAGGGGATTGCAGACGCAAAAAAGTCAGCCCGAATGACGGTCCGGGCTGACGGGGGATGTAACGCTGAGTGGCCGTCCTGGCAGGGTCAGAATCATTGGCTGTTTCTGCACCCGCCGAGGACCTGGTACTGAACCGTGTTCAGCTTGCCCTTGGAGTCTTCGTAGGTCATCAGTTTCGGCATCACGCTACAGGTTTGCAGATCTGGAGACTTGCGGACCAGCTTGGCAACGTCCAGCTTCATGCCGTAGGTGTACTCCTTGATCTCCGGCATCGGCTTGTTATGGAGGGCGGCATACTTCTGCACGCTGGCCTGGTGTTCCTTGATCACTGTAGTGGCTTTGACTTCATCAGAGGTGTAGGCGAAAGCACTGATGGGCGAAAGAATGACCAGGGCAAGTAACAACGATTTGGCTGTGCGCATTTTCTTTTGTCTCCGTTTGAATGTGGCTTAACCCTAACCAATGCGCACTAACCGGAAGGTTGCTGAAACATTACAAATCGGTCATCTCGCAGATGTCAGCTTCCTAACAGTATTGTCATTGTTCGCTCACCTTCCTGTTAGCTCCCCCTCCGTAAGCTTGTTTCATCCCTGACGAGCGCCGAGCGCTGCGCAGGTCCGACATTCAACCGAGAAAGGTAATGATGATGAAACTGGTCAAATCGATGGTCTTCGCCGTAGCTGCCTTGTCCGCCACTGCAGCCTTTGCCGACGACGGTAACGAGTACGCAAGCCCCGCTGCCGACAAGATGCGCCTGGCGCAGGAGATGCGCTTCAAGGAACAGAACAGCAGCAAAGCCGAGCGGTACGTCAATGCTGACGAGAAAGCCGAGGCTGAGCGGTCGACCAAGTCCGAAGGCTGATGCCTTTACTGCCCGACCCGCTGCACCCCTGTTCGCCCTTTGTAGCAGCTCCCTGCTCCTTTGGTCGGGGCGAATCTTTAAGCGTCCTTCGGGGCGCTTTTTTTATTCCCGGCAAAACGTCGGCGATAAGCGTTTTTCATGCATCTGCCCGAAGGGCGTAGGAGCGAACTTGTTCGCGAAGAGGCCGGTATGCTCGCTGCAAATGCACCATCTTCGCTAACCAGCGAAACGTCGCCCGGCCTGCTCCTACGGCCTTCGGCGAGAATAAAAACAGACGTATCCGTTCAATGCCTGTTTCACCGTATTGAACTAACGCAGGCGGTACTTCACTTCCTTTCATATTTGTAATCCCGCTGTCACCTCGACGTTATCTTCGCCACTTCAAGATGGTGCCCCGCTGGCAGCTCTCGCACCTATAAAAAGAGCCAGGTCGACACGTTTAAAACAATCTGCCGATCCATCGGAGCACCTATGACCCAACTCAGAACATTGTCCCTTGCCCTGTGCTCGACACTGGCAGGTGTAACGCCGATTACCGCACTCGCCGAAGAACAGAAAGAAGGCTTCATCGAAGGCAGCACGCTGACGGTACTCAACCGTAACTTCTACATGAACCGCGACCACCGCAACGGCGAGTCAAGCCCGACCGGCAATGGTTACTCCGAAGCATGGGCGCAGGGCATCATCGGGCGATTCCAGTCAGGTTTCACTCAAGGCACATTCGGCGTCGGGGTCGATGCCTTTGCCATGATCGGCATCAAGCTCGACACAGGCGATGGACGCAACGGCGGGCGCAGCGCATTCGATGTGCTGCCCGTCGATGGGCAGGGCAATGCCCGCGACGAGTACAGCAAAGTCGGCGGCTCGCTGAAGGCCAGGGCCTTCGACACCGTCGTCAACGTGGGCGATGTCTTCCCGTCGACGCCGGTGGTGGCATTCGGTGATTCACGCCTGCTGCCGGAAAGCTTTCGTGGCATCACGGCGATCAACAACAGCATCAGCGGCCTGACCCTGCAAGGCGGTCGCCTGCATTCCATGAGCCAGCCGGTCTCCAGCAACCTGCGCGACGGCTTCGTGACCTTCTACGGCGGCGCGGTCGACTCTCCTTGGGTTGCCTACTTCGGCGGTGATTACCAGGCCACCGACAGGCTTAGCCTCGGCCTTTATACCAGCCGCCTGAAAGATGTCTGGGATCAGAAATACGCCTCGGCGTCTTATGTGCTGCCACTTTCCGATGACCTCGCACTGACCGGCAGCCTGAACTATTACAACGCCACCGACGAGGGCAAAAAGCTGCTCGGCGAATTCGACAACGACATCTGGAGCGCAAAACTCGCCCTGCAATACGGCGCACACACCCTGTCGCTTTCGCACCAGCGCAACGAAGGTGATGATGACTTCGACTACCTCAGGCAGTCCGACTCCATCTACCTGGCCAACTCCATCCAGTACAGCGACTTCAACTCACCCAAGGAGCGCTCGTGGATGGTCACCTACAACCTCGACATGTCCACCTTCGGCGTGCCCGGCCTGTCGTTCATGACCCGCTACGGCAAAGGCACCGACGCCGACTACTCCAACGCCAACAGCACCTACATGCGCCGCGACGCACAAGGCAACCCGCTGACCGATCAAAAACGCTGGGAGCGTGATATCGAAGCGAAATACATTGTGCAGACCGGATCACTGAAAGACCTGTCGCTGCGCGTACGCCAGGCAACGACCCGGGCCACGGCGTTCGAATCGGATCTGGATGAGGTGAGGGTGATTGTGGAGTATCCGTTGAGTGTGCTTTGAGGGGGATGATTAAGTGAAGCGTCCTTTGGGGCGCTTTTTTTATGAGGCGTGAATGTTCTCACAATAGTCGATGGTCGGTCTTACCCTTGATCTCCCACTGTTTGGCAACGCGTCTGCCCAGGCTGTCGTACTGGTAGCTGCTGGTGCTTTCCACCTGACTGTTAGCCATGGTCTCGGTTTTGACCAGGCGGTTTTCGCTGTCGTAGGTGAAGGTTTGCCAGCGCACGATGCCGACGATTTTCTCGACCAGGTTGCCCCACGCGTCGTACTTGTATTCGTGGTTGCTCCATTGCTTGAGGCGGTTGTCTTTGACGCGGTCGAAGCGGCTGGTGTTGAAGTTCAGGCGGTTGCCGGCGGCGTCGTAGCGGAATTCTTCGCCGTCGAAACGTTTTTCGGGGTTGTGTTCGAGCAGGCGGCCGTTGGCTTCGTATTCGTAGGTGACTCACGGGCCTCCATCTTCGTAGGCCTCAAATTCCCAAAAACCTAGTCTTGATACTTTTTTTGAAACCTCACTCCAGTTCGCACCTGAACAATCCAACAAGAATTTCTCAATAGCACGAACAATTTTCTGATAATTGTACTCGCGGACAATAAGATAATGCATCCCTATAAGAACCTCATCTGCCCCTAGGTTTTTTTCAATCCACTTTGGAGTGCAAACCTCAATATCAAATGATTCCTCACCATCCTCATCTGCAGGGCCAATCATCGCTTGCAGGAGGAAGCTGAAATCGTACGAGCATTCTGGATGGTAACTTTCAAGATTGTAGATGTCGGGGTTATGAACCCGCTTTAATTGTGCGTTTATGATTTAGTCCATGATGTCCAAATGAGCATTTGACTGCCATTTCTTTGTCTCCTGACCTGGAAATCTTTGCTAAAAATTTGCCTGAGTTCCCTTCTGATGTGGTTTGTAAGTAGGCGGCCTATACTGCCTCAGGCCATTCTGACTAGCTAACGTTTTGCTATCACTAGCTACTTTATACCCATCACCAACCCAAGCTTTCCCCATAACATCTGCTTGTTATCTTGTACCAGAGCCAATGCCAAAATTACCTTTCCCTTTCGTGGCCTCTGTGAGTTTTCCACTCAGTTTTGCCCAATCGTCTGCTCCTTTTGCACCCGCGTTCCTTTGTGTTCAACAACCTATATTTTCAACCACAATTCCGTGAGCCGCTTTCATATAAAAGCAATATTCTTCTCCTGCACGAATCAATACACCTCTCTCCCACCATTTCTCACCCGTGCCTATAAAGATATCGGGCTGCAGCAGACTTTTAAACATATCATCAAGGCAAGCCAACTCATCAAAAAGCTCTTTAAATTCATCTGCGTTAGCAATTTTTGGCTCTTCTAGCAAGCGCTGTAGCAGAGACCTAAATCTAATATCATTAAGGTATTCAGAATAATCCCAACGATATACATCCTTGCACTCCTCAATAAAAAACCTCCACTTCTGAATTAAAGATACCAGACTTTCACCACCGAACCCAAAGCGCGTTAAAATACTCGCACACAGTTCAAATATACTTTCATTTTTCATAGCTGATCCTTGAAGTATTTTAGCTGCGCGGCAGCGTTACCGCTTGGCCTAAAGAAGGTATTTATTTTTCCTTCTCTCATAACACCAAAGTATTCAGTCGACGGTTCAAATCTAAGCATGGAACCATCTGTTCGAGTTCGTTGCAGTACTCCTCCCCGAGCAGCGGGAGACCAAAAAGATCGTGCGGCACTAACGTAAGAGTCTAACGAAGTAAGTTCTGGTACATCCGCACCATCTGGCTTCGCTGTTGCTTTACCCTTTCCGCCCAATATGACCCCTTGAGAATGTTTGACATAATGCTCAAATGCTTTTCGCCCATTTGAAAAATCATGTAATAACTGAAGTTCTTTAGGTCCTTGGCTAGCAACAACATCTACACCTTTACAGTACTCGGGCCGACTTCGCCTTTCGCTTTTGCACCAACAGTATCACCCGACGCGATTTTCGTTGTCTACACGCTCGACGTCAGACGGGGCGCGGCCTGCGCGCAGGTCGGTTCCGGTGATGTGCTGTCGCTGCATAAAATCGCCCAGACGCGGTTTCAGGCACTGTCGCTACGGCCCACATACGCTATTTTAAATTTCTGTCACACGAGTCATTTCCCATGCCCGAGCTACTCACTCCATACGATCCAGCGCACGCCATGATCGACCCGCAGGCCGGTGGCCATTTTTCTCACGGATGCGCTTCAGGCGGGTGATGCAGGTTATGTTGGCGGCACACGCCAAGGGCATAGGTGTAATCGCCGAAGCAACGGGGGTTACACACGATCATTTAGAAGGTTTTTTCAGCGCTTGTGACACCCCGAGTGCAAAAACACCGGCGCTAGGCCGGTGTCAGATCACATCTAGGCTTCTACAATTAACAAGAGACATTCAAACCGCAAGCAGAGATAAAATCACGTATCGGTATATCAAGAAAGCTACTCTCTCCAGCGGAAAGAGCATCTTGCAATGTGACGATGTCTTTTTCAAAGTCCAAAGAAACGTCAAAGCAATTAAACTCGAACTCCCTGAGCAGAACGCTTTTTGAGCACATCCGCTCATCAAAAGCATCTTTCAAAATAGAGCGAACGCTGTCGTCCAGCTCTTGGGCGACAAATCGTTCTATTAGTGTGCAGTCACTGCTCATAACCATTCCTAACTAGTACGGGAACGCTGTCTGAATCACACCATTCCGAACATTTATTTTGATTGTCGATGTTGGAGCGCCTGAGACGCTTCTTTCAATCACCTTACCTGCGTTGTACTCAATAACATGCCCACCTGGGCCATTAGGAGTTACCTTCCCATACCTCAGTGCGTTATCAACATAACTAGAGACATCTTTAACAGATGTTCCTTGCGAGAACTTACTAACATTCGAAAATCCTGAGTCAGGTCCGTGGCGATAGAATACATGCTCAATACCTGTCATCAAACCGCCTTTTTTATAAGTGCTCGCGCTCCACGATGCATCTATTTGTCTTGGGGCTGGTAATGCCTTGATCGTGTCATCTACAACAGCCCCAGTTCCTTTTGCACCACCCGAAGAGCTTTTGCATAGACCGAACGGATCAACCCACCCATTAGGATTAGGCGCATATTGATAGAGATTATCCCCACCACTCAACCCAATCGGATCCTGCGTAATAAACCGCCCAATCTCCGGATCGTAATACCGAAACGTGTTGTAGTGAAGCCCCGTCTCCACGTCGAAATACTGACCCTGAAACCTGAGGTTCTGCTCGACCTCGTTCACCACCAGCTTCTCAATCGCCCCCCAAGGCCGATATTTGGCCTGCCAGACGATCTGCCCTTCGGCGTCGGTCATCTCCAGCGGCGTACCGATCTGATCGGTGTGGAAGTAGTAGACCTTGTTCTCTACCTCGCCCTCTTTCTCATCAACACGGGCCAGCGGCGCATAACTGCCGGGCTCGTACAGATACAAGCTGCTCTGCCCCGGGCTTTCTTCACGCAGCAAGCGAAGGCCTTGCCAGAGAAATAGTCGATGGTCGGTCTGGCCCTTAATGTCGGACTGTTTGGCGACGCGCCTGCCCAGGCTGTCGTACTGGTAGCTGCTGGTGCTTTCCACCTGACTGTTAGCCATGGTCTCAGTTTTGACCAGGCGGTTTTCGCTGTCGTAGGTGAAGGTTTGCCAACGCACGATGCCGACGATTTTCTCGACCAGGTTGCCCCACGCGTCGTACTTGTATTCGTGGTTGCTCCATTTTTTGAGGCGGTTGTCTTTGACGCGGTCGAAGCGGCTGGTGTTGAAGTTCAGGCGGTTGCCAGCGGCGTCGTAGCGGAATTCTTCACCGTCGAAACGTTTTTCGGGGTTGTGTTCAAGCAGGCGGCCGTTGGCTTCGTACTCGTAGGTGACCTCGCCACGCAGTTTGTCGAGGGTGCGGCTCAGTTCGCCGGCCGGGTCGTATTCGTAGCGGCGATGGAGCGGGTTGTAGGCGTGCTCGACGTAGCGCTCTGGCTTTATGAGCGGGTTCTGGATCTGCGACAGTTTTTCCGCGGGTAGGGTGGTTGCGTACTGCCAGGTCTTGCGCCCCAGAGCGTCATAGCCGAAGCAACTGGTGAGCTTGCCCTGGGTGCGATAGATCTCGCGGTGCAGGTCGTCGCGCTCCATGTCGCTGATCAGTTGGCCATCCAGGTTCAGTTGATGCAGGTGACCGCTACCGTAATACAGGTGGTTCAGGTGCTGGCCGGTGGGAAGGGTCAGCGTGGTCAGGTTGCTGAGCGGATCGTACTCGTAGGCCAGCGCGCCCTGAGGCGACGATTCCTGTGTCAGGCGGCCCAGAATGTCGTAGGCAAATTCCAGTTTTTCAGCCGTGACACCGAGTTTTCTGCCACCGTCGGTGGGTGTGCGCTGAATGGACAGCAGGCGGTCGCTGTCGTCGTAGGTGAAATCCTGACGGGCGTCGTCGTTGAGTCTGGCCAGCAAGCGGCCAATCGGGTCGCGCTCGAAATGCGTGCTGCGTTGTGGTCGCTCACCTTTTTCGCTGTAGCCGATTTCCTCAACCTGAGTCAGTTGACCGCCGAGGTTGTAGCTGAAACGGCGGGTCAGTTGGTCGATGCGCTTTTCTTCGATCAACCGGTCGGAGTCGTCGTAGGCGAACGTGTAGGTGGCGTCGTTTTCATTGATTAGCGCGGCAAGGCGCAGGGCTTTGTCGTACTGGTAGCCCACGATCAAACCCTTGGGGTCCTGGCGTCTGATCGGCAGGCCACGGGCGTTGCGGTACAGCGGGATGATCTGGCCTTGCGCAGCACTTCTCCGTTGGGTTTACGTTGCAGTGCATAGGTTGTCGATGAGGTAGACAGAACTTTCTATTAGGGTAAAAAAACATTGTCGTTGTGCAATAAGCCAGGGCAATATTAACATTGCCTCGATCTAAATTGGATTTTTAAAGATCATATTCCGCAGATAATAGGAGCTATATCGTTGCGCTGGGAGATATAAAGACTATCGTCAAAGAGTGCATCAAATAAGATGTCCTAAAATTTCTCTTGGGCTAATCATGGTTTCTGCTTTTCTAAGTTGATGTGGTATTTATCAGGGCAAAAGGTTGGTAAAAGCCCGCGTGCCTAAAACCCCAATAAATCTCTTTGCCATGGCTGCTTTTTGATTTGATGCTTTCACTCTCTCCCTATTCCTGAAGTCTGAATTTATTTATATTTTAGGCTCCGTGTTTTGACAGTTTTATATTCGTATAGGCTCTTTTATAGAGTTGTATTTTTCTAGTGTTGGGGTAAAGCAGAGCTCTATTGTATTGCCTGCTCTAGCGAACTTCATGCTGTAGTCGCCAGGAGCGAATTTTAAAGTTTTTCCTTGTATAACATCAGATCCATCTGGCTCAAGATCTCCCCCTGACGTATCCTCTCCGGCTCCAATAAAAACTTGGCCCGACGGGAAATGTAGATTTAATGCACCTGTTTCATTTTCGATGTTATCCAACAATTTAATAGTGTAGTCGCCGTCATCTCCTAAACCAAGAAAGGCAATGTTACCTTTGTTTGTCTCAAGAATCTCATCCTCCACAATGCTCCACCAGTCAGGAGAATCAGAGACTCTATGCTTAATTGCATCAATGTCAAATATTGAAATAGTTGCAGTGTCTGTAAAAACAGAAAACTCTTTTGACATATAGGTATACCTCAATTAAAAATGATTGAAATGATTGAAATGATTTTATCATCAGGCTTTAATCCTGCTTTTCGGCCTGCGTTTTTCAAAGAGCTACCAACATTTTTATTGATTGATTCATCAAGCATCTGCAACCGTTGTGTTGAGGAGCCGCCTACTATCAAATTTATAGGGTGATCAGCATTAATTTTTGATAAGTTTGGAGGCTGCCCGTACATTCTCTCAAAGCGTGCAGTCACCGCTTTTCTGTATGATCCCTGGAGCGAGGATATTCTAACATCATGAGTGCCAGGCGACCATACAAGGTCTCCTCTGGCAGCTGCCCTAGTTAATGCATTTTGCTTTTTCGCAAATTGACGCTCAAGAACGCTTGGCTCAGCGACAGATAGACTTGGATTGTTCAAAATCTTCGGTTTATTGACATTTAGGGCGGTCGAACATGACCATCCTAATGGATCAATCCAACCAATCGCGCTCGGCGCATATTGATAGAGATTATCCCCACCCGACAACCCAATCGGATCCTGCGTAATAAACCGTCCAATCTCCGGATCGTAATACCGAAACGTGTTGTAGTGAAGCCCTGTTTCCACATCGAAGTACTGCCCCTGAAATCTCAGGTTCTGCTCGACCTCGTTCACCACCAGCTTCTCAATCGCCCCCCACGGCCGATATTTGGCTTGCCAGACGATCTGCCCTTCGGCGTCGGTCATCTCCAGCGGTGTACCGATCTGGTCGGTGTGGAAGTAGTTTAATTGCGCTAGCTATATAAGCAGTCAATCTTTTATTTTTAATGACATGCAGCCATCAATTTCAAAGCTTTCAGAGTTTATTATAAATATCACGAGAAAATTTTCTATTTCTAATGGTACCCAGCTTCGCAATGCCTTATCTTTTGAGGCTTCCAGCGAGGCTGCACATAAGTCTGCGCCATTAAGTAGGCGCCCTTGCGATGCTAGGTTTTTGGCCCTGAACTCTATGATGGATTTTAGAGTGTTTTTATTTTGATCATCATAGGCAGATATCTCCGGAGGTATTGGAAAAACAGTATCAGATATCCTTGATTTTTTTATTAATTCACTTGTGATGGGGTCACAAGAGTTCGAATTGAAAAACGATTTGAAGTCGACTTTTTTTATGATGTCTTTAGAATTCATTTGGATTGAATACCTCAAGTCCTGAGCGATTTCCTTTCAGTAGTATCTCCATCTCGCCATACCTATCTGGAGACAACTCCCACGACCAGCTATCTCCAGGCTTGGGCGCTCCTGTCGGGGTGCCTAATACAACCCCGCCGGGGCCTTCCTTCTCCGCCCACCATTTAGCTATCTTAGGATCTCTTGTCCAAGATGTATACGGGCTATCCTTAGAGGCACCTCCCCGATTGTGTAACTCAGGCGTTATATCGCTATTGGCATTACCTGGCTTAGCTATACCATTTCTTGCATTTCCGATCTCAGGATGGTTGGCACTCACTCCCCGGAACAGTTCGCAAGCCCAACCCAGAGCATCAGTCCATCGAATTGGATTAGGCGCATACAGATAGAGATTATCCCCCCCACTCAACCCAATCGGATCCTGCGTAATAAACCGCCCAATCTCCGGATCGTAATACCGAAACGTGTTGTAGTGAAGCCCCGTCTCGACATCGAAATACTGTCCCTGAAACCTCAGGTTCTGCTCGACCTCGTTCACCACCAGCTTCTCAACCGCGCCCCAAGGTCGATATTTGGCTTGCCAGACGATCTGCCCTTCGGCGTCGGTCATCTCCAGCGGCGTACCAATCTGGTCGGTGTGGAAGTAGTAGACCTTGTTCTCTACCTCGCCCTCTTTCTCATCAACACGGGCCAGCGGCGCATAACTGCCGGGCTCGTACAGATACAGGCTGCTCTGCCCAAGACTTTCTTCACGCAACATCCGCAATCCCTGCCACAGAAAGCGCTTCTGGTCTGTCTTACCCTTGATCTCCCACTGTTTGCCAACGCGTCTCCCCAGGCTGTCGTATTGATAGCTGCTGGTGCTTTCCACCTGACTATTAGCCATGGTCTCGGTTTTGACCAGGCGGTTTTCGCAGTCGTAGGTGAAGGTTTGCCAGCGCACGATGCCGACGATTTTCTCGATCAGGTTGCCCCACGCGTCGTACTTGTATTCGTGGTTGCTCCATTTTTTGAGGCGGTTGTCTTTGACGCGGTCGAAGCGGCTGGTGTTGAAGTTGAGGCGGTTGCCGGCAGCGTCGTAGCGGAATTCTTCGCCGTCGAAACGTTTTTCGGGGTTGTGTTCAAGCAGGCGGCCGTTGGCTTCGTATTCGTATGTGACTTCGCCACGCAGTTTGTCGAGGGTGCGGCTCAGTTCGCCGGCCGGGTCGTATTCGTAGCGGCGATGGAGCGGGTTGTAGGCGTGCTCGACGTAACGCTCTGGCTTTATGAGCGGGTTCTGGATCTGCGACAGTTTTTCCGCGGGCAGGGTGGTTGCGTACTGCCAGGTCTTGCGCCCCAGAGCGTCATAGCCGAAGCAACTGGTGAGTTTGCCCTGCGTGCGATAGATCTCGCGGTGCAGGTCGTCGCGCTCCATGTCGCTGATCAGTTGGCCATCGAGATTTAGTTGATGCAGGTGACCGCTGCCGTAATACAAATGGTTCAGGTGCTGGCCGGTGGGAAGGGTCAGCGTGGTCAGGTTGCTGAGTGGATCGTAGTCGTAGGTCAGCGCGCCTTGGGCGCAATGTTCTTAGCCAGCCGCCCCAATTAACCTACGGTGTAATGTTAATCAGTTAGCTGGCTATTAAGATAGCTTTCTAATAGCTCTAAATCAAAATTATTGTCTTTAATTATTTTCTTGTTAGAGAGTATTTTCTTAAGTAAATCTTTTTTGGGGATTTTTGGGTTTTGCATAATGGCGCAATGTATAAAAATAGCAGGGTATGCATAAATACTTGGGGCGTCATTTACGTCTTGAATTGTGCGTTCGCTTGCAATTATGCAACCTGCGATTTTTGGTATGTAATCTTCTTCGATAATTTGTCTGATATGCTTGCTTATAGCGACGGCATCTTCAGGAGTCGGTGTTTTTAATACGCCACCGCTCACCAGTGTGAGTTTCTTATCTTCTATTTTTAATGTGGTATAAGAGCTGCACGCTTTGTTCAGTAAGTTGCTTTTATAGGGGGCGATAAAATTTGCGGTGCATTCGTAAATAGGTCCGCCGAAAACGTGCCAGCCGAGATAGTAGCCATTGGCGTTGGTAAGGTGTTCCAAATAAAGCTCGGCAACATATGCTTTTTCAAACTTAAACTTTAGTTTGTTTTTAGATGCTAAGATTTTTATCTTGTCTGTGCTGATTGACTTGGAGGTGCTGATGGCTTTAAGCTCTTTTAATAGTTCGTTTTCAAATATTTTTCTATTTTCCAAGCTCATAAAGTTACCTATATTTTAATATGCTAAAGATCGCATTGTGAGTTGCTCCTTTGCCGCCCAGTTCAATGCCGCGCTGCCCTTTAGTGTCAACTTTAAAAGTCCCTGCAATTCCTTTTGATTGCTTGATCACCCCCCCGCCTAAGTGAATAGTGGTATTGGCAGGTGTGGACATATTGTATATGCCTGCTGCTTTTTGGTTTTTTGTGAGCCCGCCTGATCTGTGTTTTACTTCAAATACGTGAATTACACCATTTTTATCTTTGGCCACGAAGTCCGCACGTATTCTGCTACCGTTAACCGTCATTGTCAGTTCTTCTGCAAGAACCTCGTAATTATTGCGCTCAAGATCACGCTTGGCTTTAAGTCGTCCTTTTTCACCACTTGCAGCACTCTTGCACAGACCCCAAGGATCAACCCACCCATAAGGATTAGGCGCATACAGATAGAGATTATCCCCACCACTCAACCCAATCGGATCCTGCGTAATAAACCGCCCAATCTCCGGATCGTAATACCGAAACGTGTTGTAGT
>NZ_JAGPYR010000021.1:0-90426 GCF_020312125.1 Pseudomonas sp. P135 | reverse complement strand
GCTTAACGGCCTGAGTCCTGTGGAATACAGAATGCAGGCCGCCAAGGCAGCGTAGGTGGATAATTGTCCAACCTTCGGGGGTCACACCACAGCGTGAGGAACGATAGTCATCAGGTTCCGGGCCGTGCCTCTAGCCCGACTACTCTAAAGTGCTTTTCGGACACGATGGCATAGACGACGCAGAGTGCGACGTAAGTGACGGCTGAGTCCTGGCGCTGATCCGGGGGTAGCCTGGCAGGACGCCAGGCTAGCCGCACCGGGCCATGGAGGGCCCGTTGCGGCGACCCCCGGATCAGTGACAGGTCGAAGGAACCCGACGAAGTCGGGCCGGAAACGGAGCCAGGGGCTTTGGTCACTTTGGCCCCATCAAAGTGACTCGCCGAGGGGCGAAAAGGTGACCTGAGTCGAACCCAAATCCACCTGACAAAGAAAACCCCTGTGTGACGCAGAGCGTCACGAACTGCATTCCCACGCGTGCGTGAGGAACGAGAGGTGTCCTGGAGAACATCGTGACTATGCACGGGGCCTGAGCGCCTTCTCAGGTCTCGCCGGGAATTCGAATACAGCCATGCGCTAAAACGCACCCATAAAAAAACCGCCTGATCAGCGATCAGGCGGTTTTCATGACAGCAGCGACGCTTAGTAAGCCAGGCCGAAGTCTTCTTCTTTCATGTCCATCAGGTTGGCAGCGCCCGACAGAATGGCCGCCACGTGGGTGCGGGTGCGCGGCAGGATGCGCTGGAAGTAGAAACGCGCGGTCTGGATCTTCGCGCGGTAGAACGCCTCGTCCGACGCACCGGCCGCCAGCTTCTCGGCCGCAACACGCGCCATATCAGCCCAGAAGTACGCCAGGCAGGCATAGCCGGAAAACATGATGTAATCCACCGATGCAGCACCCACTTCTTCGCGATCCTTCATCGCCGCCATGCCGACTTTCAGAGTCAGGTCGCCCCACTCCTTGTTCAGCGCAGCCAGTGGCGTCACGAATTCCTGCACAACTTCGTTGCCTTCATTGCTCTGGCAGAACTTGTGCACGATCTTGGTGAAGCCCTTGAGCGCTTCGCCCTGGGTCATCAACACCTTGCGGCCCAGCAGATCAAGCGCCTGGATACCGGTGGTGCCTTCGTACAGCATCGAAATCCGGCTGTCGCGAACGTTCTGCTCCATGCCCCACTCGGCAATGAAGCCATGGCCGCCGTAGATCTGCACACCGTGGTTGGCGGCTTCAAAGCCCACTTCCGTCATGAACGCCTTGGCGATCGGGGTCATGAACGCCAGCAATGCATCAGCGGCTTTCTTTTGCTCCGGGTCTTCGCTGTACTTGACGATGTCGACCTGCTTGGCCGTGAAGTACACCATGGCACGCGTGCCTTCGGCGAACGCCTTCATGGTCAGCAGCATGCGACGCACATCAGGGTGAACGATGATCGGGTCAGCGGCTTTTTCCGGTGCCTTGGGGCCGGTCAGCGAACGCATTTGCAGGCGATCACGGGCATATTGCAGGCCGCCCTGGAAGGCGACTTCGGCGTGCGCCAGACCTTGCAGTGCAGTGCCCAGACGCGCAGTGTTCATGAACGTGAACATGCAGTTCAGGCCCTTGTTCGGCGGACCGATCAGGTAGCCGGTAGCGCCGTCGAAGTTCATCACGCAGGTGGCGTTGCCGTGGATGCCCATCTTGTGCTCGATGGAGCCGCAGTTCACCGCGTTGCGCTCACCGATGCTGCCATCGGCAGCCGAGAGGAACTTGGGCACGATGAACAGCGAAATGCCTTTGGTGCCAGCCGGTGCGTCCGGCAGGCGAGCCAGCACGATGTGGACGATGTTATCGGCCATGTCGTGTTCGCCGGCGGAAATGAAAATCTTGGTGCCGGTGACCTTGTAGGTCCCGTCAGCCTGAGGTTCGGCCCGGGTGCGCAGCATGCCCAGGTCGGTACCGCAATGCGACTCGGTCAGGCACATGGTGCCGGTCCATTCGCCGGACACCAGCTTGGTCAGGTAGGCGTCCTGCTGCTCGGGCGTGCCGTGCTCGGAGATCGTGTTCATTGCGCCATGCGACAGGCCCGGGTACATGCCCCACGACCAGTTCGCCTCGCCGACCATCTCGCTGACCGCCAGGCCCAGCGACTCGGGCAGACCCTGACCGCCGTGCGCAACGTCATGCGCCAGACTCGGCCAGCCGCCTTCGACGAACTGTTTGTAAGCCTGTTTGAAGCCGTTCGGCGTCTTCACGCCCGACTCGCTCCAGGTGCAACCCTCGGTATCGCCCACACGGTTCAGCGGCGCCAGCACCTGCTCACAGAACTTGGCGCCCTCTTCAAGAATGGCGTCGACCATGTCCGGAGTGGCGTCATGACAGGCTGGCAGACTCTGATAGTGCGCTTCATAGCCGAGCAGTTCATCACGAACAAAACGAATATCACGCAAGGGGGCCTTGTAGTCAGGCATAGCGATAACCTCTGCTGATGAATCCTGGAACGAATGACCGGGCGGTCGCTGGAGAGACACCCTCAAGCGCCAGACAATCTCGTATGCCTCGCGGTCAAACAGGTGTTTGAAACATACGTTTACGCCCAAACCTTGTCAATAGTGCAGCATGCACCATTCGTCCACGGCCCATGCGTAAGCCACGCAGGCGTACGTCGTGCGGGGGCGAGAGAAGCGTAAGCAAAAGTCTAGTGGAGGGCGAAACCAGGTGCAGGCGTGATACAGGACAATGATGCGGAGAAATTCAGAGGGCAACGCCGTGCGCTGGAGGCACGGCGGGAAGTGCAGCGAAAATCAGGCGTAGGTGTCGATCAGCGTGCCGAGCATTTCATTGCTGGCTTTCTGCGCAGCCAGTCCGGCTGCAAACTGATCCTTGCCGGCTTCGAGTTCGACCATATTGGACGACAGGTCGGAGCGCTGGCTACGGTCGACCGAGCGCAGGTTCTCGAGCTGAAAGTCTGAAGACTGGCTTCTGCCCGACACTTCGATATTGGAGCTGGCAATCTGGGTGGCCGCCTGATCCACACGACTTTGCCCGACCTGCATTGCGCTAAGGCCCGGGTAGAGGGTGTTGTTCATGGTGATTTGCATAAGCCGATCCTCAGTTCAAAAAACGAACACAAGCCATTGAACCAGCATTTGTCCGGAAATACTCGACAAACAGACTAATGGCACTAGGCCGCACGATAGCCTGAGTCTTGAAAATCCAAAACTGTCTTGCTGGTCAGCCACATAGCGGCGCTGTCAGCTCAACACCTTCAAATCAAGATACTGCGCCACATTTTCGGCACTTGCCTCATCCAATCGCGGCACCCGCCCCAGACAAGGTGCGGGCAGACGCTCGACCAGCGTGGCGAGGTTTTCTTCAAGCCGCGAGGTGTCGGCATCCACGATGTTGGCCACCCAGCCAGCCAGACGTAAACCGTCGCGGGCAATCGCTTCAGCAGTCAGCACCGCATGATTGATGCAGCCCAGACGCACGCCCACCACCAGAATCACCGGTAGATCCAGGGCAATGGCCAGATCGGACAACGTGCTCTGCCCGGACAGCGGCACGCGCCAGCCGCCTGCCCCTTCGATCAGGGTGAAATCGGCCTGTCTGGTGAGCATATGCCGCATGGGTTGCAGCACCGAGTCGACCGTCAGCGCGACGCCGGCTTCGCGTGCTGCCAGGTGCGGAGCAATGGCCGGTTCGAAGGCCAGCGGATTGACTTCAGCATAATCCAGCTCGACAGAACACTCGGCCAGCAACGCCAGGGCATCCGGGTTGCGCAGCCCCTGTGGCGTGACCAAACAACCGGACGCAACGGGCTTGCCGGCTGCCGTGCTCAGACCGGACGCTCGGGCTGCATGCAGCAAGCCGGCAGCCACCGTGGTCTTGCCAGCGTCGGTATCGGTCCCGGTGATGAAGTAGGCGGCAGTCATCTCAGCAGTCTTTCCTGTCAATCATCAGTTTTTTTCCAGTACCGCGTACAGCACTTGATAGGTAGCCGGCAGCCCGGCGTCCTGGCGAAAGCCTTCATAGGCCTGAACCATGCCCATGATCCGCTCGCGCCCGGTCAGGCCATTGGGCCGTCCGGGGTTGAGATTGTGCGCACCGAGCGCCTTCAACTCATGCGTCAGGCTGCGCACGTCCGGGTAATGCAGCACCTGCGGGCGAACGTCGAGGCTGCGCACTTGCAGGCCGCTCGCCGCGCACAGCTGGCGATAGTCATCCTCATGACGAAAGCGGTTCACATGCACCCGCCCGTCCACGGCCTGCCAGCTGTCGCGCAGTTCGTACAACGTGCCGACACACAGGCTGGCAAAGGCGAATACGCCGCCTGGCTGCAATACGCGGTGAGCGTCACTGAGCACCGCAGCGAAATCGGCGCACCACTGCACCGCGAGGCTGGAAAAAATCAGCCCGCAACTCTGCTCACGCAGCGGCAGATGCTCGGCGTCACCCGCAACGAAGTGCTGTGCGCCGCCCAAGGGCTGGGCATGGCGCAACATGCCTTCGGCGATATCCAGTGCAATACCTTCGCTGCCACTGAACGTCTGCGCCAGCGCCCGGCTGAAATAGCCGGTGCCGCTGCCCAGGTCCAGCCAGCGAGACGGCTTGCATTGCGCAGGCAGACGCGCCAGCAGCTCATTACCGACGTTGCGCTGCAGTTCGGCAACGCTGTCATAACTGCCTGCCGCGCGGGAAAACGACGCAGCGACCTGACGTTTGTCAGGCAAAACAGAAGGTGGTTTGGGGATTGAAAGATCAGTCATCGTCCAGCTCGTGCAGAAAGGCGTGGATCGCGGCCGCTACCCCGTGAGGGTTTTCCAGCAGGAATGCATGACTGGCCTGCTCGATCAGGCCCACTTCGACATCCGGCAACAAGGCCAGCAGATCACCTGCTGCCTCGGCGGGCACGAAGGCATCCAGCCCGGCGAACAGGTGCAGTTGCGGGCCACGATAGGTTTGCAGCGCGCTGCGGGTGTCGAGTTGCCGGAGTATTTTCAGGCCGTCGAGCAACGCCGTTTTCGACAGGTGCGGCGCGCCGGCCTTGAGCAGCCGTGCCAGACCGCGCGGGTCTTCTGCACCTTGCGTGCACAGCAGGCTGAAACGCTTGAGGGTCAGGTCCGGATCATCAGCACAACCAGCCAGAAATGCCTCGAAATCCTGCGCGGGCATCGCATTCGGCCACGCCCCTTGGGTGACGAAGCAGGCGTTGCTGGCCAGCGTCAGCAACCCGCAGCAACGGTCGCCACGACGCGCTGCCAGTTCAGCCGCGAGCATGCCACCCAATGACCAGCCGCCCAGCCAGGCGTCGTCTGGCAGGTTGGTGTCCAGCTCGTCGAGCCAGTCTGGCAAATCGCAACTGTCGATATCCGGCAACGGCTCGATTTCAACCCGCAAGTGCTCGTCCAGTCCGCGCAACGCAGCGGCAAGCGGCTCCAGCGGCGAAACGCCAAGGCCCCAGCCTGGCAACAGAATCAGACGATCACGCATGAACAGGCTCCGAGGAGTGGCTGGCATCCAGCAGCGGGTAGCACTGCTCCAGAGTGTTCAATAATAGCTGCACGTCCGCTTCGCTGTGCACGGCAGACAATGTCACACGAAGCCGCGCGCTGCCCGCAGGCACGGTGGGCGGGCGAATGGCGGTGACCAGCAGACCACGCTCGCGGAGCAACTGCGAGAGGTGCAACGCCCGACCGGCATCACCGATCATGATCGGCTGGATCGGGGTAAAGCTGTCCATCAATTGCAGCCCGATCTGCTCGGCACCGCGACGAAACTGCTGGATCAGGCGCGTCAGATGCTCGCGACGCCAATGCTCGGTACGCAGCAACTGCAGACTTTTCAAGGTGGCGCAGGCCAGCGCGGGCGGCTGGCTGGTGGTGTAAATGTAGGGCCGGGCGAACTGGATCAGGGTTTCGATCAGTTCTTCACTGCCGGCCACGAACGCCCCGGAAGTGCCGAACGACTTGCCCAGGGTGCCGACCAGCACGGGCACGTCATCCATGCTCAGGCCGAAATGCTCGACGATACCGGCGCCGTTGGCACCCAAAGGGCCGAAGCCGTGAGCGTCATCCACCATCAGCCAGGCCCCTTTGGCCTTCGCCGAACGGGCCAGCGCGGGCAGATCAGCGATGTCGCCGTCCATGCTGAACACACCGTCGGTCACCACCAGGGTATCGCCCACGGATTTTTCCAGACGCGCTTCCAGGCTGCTCACATCGTTGTGCAGATAGCGCGAGAAGCGTGCGCCGCTGAGCAGACCGGCATCCAGCAGCGAGGCGTGGTTGAGACGGTCTTCCAGCACCGTATCGCCCTGCCCGACCAACGCCGTCACTGCGCCGAGGTTGGCCATGTAGCCATTGGAGAACAACAGGGCGCGCGGACGACCGGTCAGCTCGGCCAGCGCTTCTTCCAGCTCGTGGTGCGGCGCGCTGTGGCCGATCACCAGATGCGAAGCCCCGCCTCCCACACCCCAGCGCTCGGCACCCGCCTGCCAGGCAGCGATCACTTCGGGATGATTGGCCAGCCCCATGTAATCGTTGTTGCAGAACGCCAGCAAAGGCTGGCCGTCGACGATAACCTGCGGGCCTTGCGGGCTTTGCAGCAGCGGGCGCTGGCGATAGAGGTGTGCGGCGCGACGGGCATCGAGGCGCGTGCGGAGATCGAAAGACATGCAGGCCCCGGTCCGGAAGATGACAATTCAAAACGGGCCGGAACATGCCAGCCCGTTCAACGGATCAGGCAGAGGCAGCGTCGTAGAACATCGAGCTGCTTTGCTGCTCGACCAGTGCCTGTTCGATGGCGGCCTGATGCACTTCGTCGGCGTGCCCTTCGCCCGCTTCGGGTTTGATGCCCAGACGCGAGAACAGCAGCATGTCCTTGTCGGCTTGCGGGTTGGCGGTGGTCAGCAGTTTGTCGCCGTAGAAAATCGAGTTGGCCCCGGCGAAGAACGCCAGCGCCTGCATTTGCTCGTTCATCGCTTCGCGACCGGCAGACAGGCGCACGTGGGATTTCGGCATGAGAATACGTGCCACGGCGAGCATGCGAATGAAATCGAACGGGTCGACATCTTCAGCATTTTCCAGCGGCGTACCGGCAACCTTGACCAGCATGTTGATGGGCACCGACTCCGGGTGCTCCGGCAGGTTCGCCAGCTGAATCAGCAGCCCCGCGCGGTCGTCGAGGGACTCGCCCATGCCCAGAATGCCGCCGGAGCAGATCTTCATCCCTGCATCGCGCACATAAGCCAGGGTCTGCAGGCGTTCGCTGTAGGTACGGGTCGTGATAATGCTGCCGTAGAACTCCGGCGAAGTGTCGAGGTTGTGGTTGTAGTAATCCAGCCCGGCGGTGGCCAGCGCTTCGGTCTGTTCCTGATCGAGGCGGCCCAGGGTCATGCAGGTTTCCATGCCCATGGCTTTAACGCCTTTGACCATCTCCAGCACGTAAGGCATGTCCTTGGCGGAAGGATGCTTCCAGGCTGCGCCCATGCAAAAGCGCGTCGAGCCAATGGCCTTGGCGCGCGCGGCTTCTTCAAGCACCTTCTGCACTTCCAGCAGTTTTTCTTTCTCGAGACCGGTGTTGTAGTGGCCGGACTGCGGACAGTACTTGCAGTCTTCCGGGCAGGCGCCGGTCTTGATCGACAACAGTGTGGAGACCTGCACACGGTTGGCGTCGAAATGAGCGCGGTGCACCGTTTGCGCCTGAAACAGCAGGTCATTGAATGGCTGTACGAACAGCGCCCTGACCTCGGCTAAAGTCCAGTCGTGACGCAAAGTGGCGGTGGTGCTGGCGCTCATCGGGCGGCTCCTTGGTGTTTCTGGGCAATGCGCGAGGGCGGGAAAGACCCCACTCGCTACACGGATGTCGGGCATATTTAAGGAAGAGTCATGCGCTGTCAACCCAGCTACCCGCACGAGGTTTACATCTGGTTAAAAAACAAACAATCCTGTTTGTTATGTGATGAACGCAGTGAGGTGCCCGCGCCCATCTGCGTGCCCTGCGAAGCAGAGCTGCCGTGGCTGGGCAACGCTTGCGAGTGCTGTGCGCTGCCGTTACCCCGTTCAGGCATGAGCTGCGCGCAATGCTGCAAGCAACCGCCCGGCTTTACCCAGGTCATCGCGCCCTGGCTGTACGATTTCCCGGTCGACGGTTTGATCACCCGCTTCAAACATAACGGTAAATGGCCCATGGGACGACTGCTGGCGGAACTGTGCGCGCACTATCTGCAGCATCGTTTCGAGGAAGACCTGCCACGTCCCGACTGCCTCATTCCGGTGCCGTTGGCCAACAAACGCTTGCGCCAGCGCGGCTACAATCAGGCGGCAATGCTGGCCGGCTGGCTGGGTAAACAGCTGCAACTGCCTGTCGACGAAGGACATGTGTTGCGCAGCCGCGAGACAACCGCGCAACAGGGCCTGGACGCCAAGGCCCGCAAACGCAACCTGCGCGGTGCTTTCACCCTGATTGATCCCGACCGGGTAAAAGGCCGGCACCTGGCGCTGGTCGATGACGTTCTGACCACCGGCTCGACAGCAGAGGTCATTGCAGGTTTATTGAACACCGCCGGTGCGCGGCGGGTGGATGTGTATTGCCTGGCGAGGACGCCCAGGCCGGGGGATTGATTGGGCGCTGCGGGCTAATATTCTCATCGCTCCCACGCTCCGCGTGATAGCGCGGCCCTGGACGCTCCGCGTCCGGTTTCGACGTCATGCACAAGAGCGATCATACTGCCCTCTCCTACTCGACCACCCCGGATCACCATGTCCCTGCCTCCCTTACTCACGCAACACATGGTCCGCCGCCCGCAACGCATTGCGCTGCTGCAGCATATTGCCGAACAGGGCTCGATCACCCGTGCGGCGAAAAGCGCAGGGCTGAGTTACAAGGCGGCCTGGGACGCGATCGACGAGCTGAACAATCTGGCGCAAAAACCGCTGGTAGAGCGCAGTGTCGGCGGGCGCGGCGGTGGCGGCGCTAAGTTGTCGGTCGAGGGCGAGCGAGTGCTGCGTCTCTATCAGCGCGTCCAGGCATTGCAAGCCCAGGTGCTGGAAGCCGCCGAAGACAGCAGCGATCTGGACTTGCTCAATCGCCTGACCCTGCGCACCAGCGCACGCAACCAGTTGCTGGGGCGGATCGTCAGTATCACGCGTCAGGGGCACAACGATCAGGTTCGCCTGCAACTGGCCGACGAGGTATTTATCGAAGCACAGGTCACCCATGACAGCACGCTGCGTCTGGAGCTGGAGAACGGCACGGAAGTGGTTGCACTGATCAAGGCCGGCTGGCTGGAACTGCACGCAGACAGCAGCGAAGAAACAAATGGAAACAATTCCCTGACCGGCCGAATCGACAGTGTGACCGACGCTCAAGATGGCCCAAGCGAAGTACGCATCACACTCCCCGGCGGCCAGACGCTGTGCGCCCTGGCGACACCTGAGCACCTGCGTGCACAGCAGTTGAAAACCGGCGTCACGGTGCAGGCAAGATTCGCAGCTTCACTGGTGTTGCTGGGCATACCGCTGTAAGCGCTGGCAGGTCATCACCACGACACAATTTCGTCATATGCGCGCACTAAGGTGGCTGCCATATTCGAGGGAGCCGTGATGATGAAACTATTAGAAGAAAACCAAACCACCGATCTGGAAAACATGGTCGGCGACGATAAGGTCGGCCTCACCCGCCGCGGGTTCATCAGCGCCGGTGCCCTGTGTGGCGCGGCGATGTTCCTGGGCGGCAACCTGCTCAGCCGCACCGTCCTGGCGGACAGCGTCAGCGCGGCGTCTGGCAGATTGCTCGGCTTCCAGAGCATTCCTGCTGCCACCGCCGACAGCATCAGCCTGCCGGCAGGTTACAGATCCTCGGTACTGATCAGTTGGGGCCAGCCTCTGCGCGCGGGCGGTCCGGCGTTCGACCCGAGTGGCAAGGGTACCGCCCAGGCTCAGGAGGTGCAGTTCGGCGACAACAACGACGGCATGTGCCTGTTCCCGATGCCGGGTCGCAAAGACCGTGCCTTGCTGGCGATCAACAACGAATACACCAACTACCGCTACCTCTTCGAGCATGGCAAGGAGCCGCAATCGGCTGAAGAAGTCCGCAAGGCACTCGCCGCAGAAGGCGTGTCAGTGATCGAGATACAGCAGAAAAACGGCAAATGGCAGTTCGTGCAGGACTCGCGTTACAACCGTCGCGTGCATGGCAATACGCCGATCAGGCTGAGTGGCCCGGCGGCCGGTCACGACTGGCTCAAGACTGACGCCGACAAGACCGGCACCCGCGTGCTGGGGACTTTCCAGAACTGCTCCAGCGGCCAGACACCGTGGGGCACTTACCTGACCTGCGAAGAGAACTTCACCGACTGCTTCGGCAGCAGCAACGCGGAGCAGACATTCGACGCGGGCATGAAGCGCTATGGCGTCGTGGCTGCCAGTAAAGAGATCAACTGGCACCCGCACGACCCGCGCTTCGACGTGGCGAAGAACCCCAACGAGGTCAATCGTCATGGCTGGGTGGTCGAGATCGATCCGTTCGACCCCGATTCGACGCCGGTCAAGCGCACGGCGCTCGGGCGTTTCAAGCACGAAAACGCCGCCTTCACGCAAACCAGGGACGGGCGCGCCGTGGTGTATATGGGCGACGACGAGCGTGGCGAGTTCATCTACAAATTCATCAGCCGCGACCGGATCAATCGCAAGAACCCGAAAGCCAACCGCGACCTGCTCGACCACGGCACCTTGTACGTGGCGCAATTCGACGCAGGCAACGGCAACCCGGATCATCCAAAGGGCAATGGCCAGTGGATCGAACTGAAACACGGCAAGAACGGCCTCGATGCTGCTGCCGGTTTCGCTAATCAGGCTGAGGTGTTGATTCATGCACGGCTGGCCGCCAGTGTGGTCAAGGCCACGCGCATGGACCGCCCGGAATGGATCGTGGTCAGCCCCAAGGATGGCCAGGTGTATTGCACCCTGACCAACAACAGCAAGCGTGGCGAAGAAGGTCAACCTGTCGGCGGGCCGAATCCACGCGCCAAGAACCAGTACGGGCAGATCCTGCGCTGGCGCGAAGGCGGCAACAATGCGTCGGCGCTGGCGTTCGAGTGGGACCTGTTTGTGGTCGCGGGCAACCCGACTGTGCATGCCGGTACGCCACAGGCCGGGTCAAGCAACATCAACGCGCAGAACATGTTCAACAGCCCGGACGGCCTGAGTTTCGATCGGTCGGGTCGGCTGTGGATCCAGACCGATGGCGATTCCAGTAACAAGGGCGACTTCGCTGGCATGGGCAACAACCAGATGCTCTGCGCCGATCCGGCCAGCGGCGAGATCCGCCGCTTTCTGGTCGGGCCGATCGGTTGCGAAATCACCGGTATCAGCTTTGCGCCTGACTACCGGACGATGTTTATCGGCATCCAGCATCCCGGTGAGAACGGCGGCTCTACCTTCCCCGAGCATTTGCCCAACGGCAAACCGCGCTCATCGGTGATGGTCATCACCCGGGAAGATGGCGGCGTTATCGGCGCCTGATCGGCAATCAGGAAGAGGATGCAGATCGCTCATCGTTATATAAAGGTCTGCTATTGATTCTGGGCGGAGGCCGTGGGAGCGAACGTGTTCGCGAAGAGGGCTGTATGATCGTCGAAAATGCATCGACTGAAACGCCGTCTTCGTGAGCAAGCTCACTCCCACAAGGATCTTTACTCCGCCTGATACTGCGCGTCGAGCCCCGCTTTCCGGGCTCATCAAGACTTGTGTATCACACCGGGCGCAGAGCGTGGGAACGATGAGCAATCAGTCAGTCGATCAACCCGTTCACATCGTAGAACGGGTACGGCCCTTCATAGTCGCCGAACACAGCGTTATGGCTGACAAACCCCTGCTCAGATTGCCAGCGGTGCAGCACGTAGCCTGCCGGTTCGAGGTTGAAATGCGCAGGCGCGGCTTCGTCGAGGTCGAGTACGATCTGGTGTGAGGTGCCCGGGCAGATGCTCGCCAGGCTGCCTCCGAAACGTCGCTGCATCGGTCGATGCAAATGTCCGCACAGCAAACGCTCCACCTGCGGATGCTGGGCGATCACGCGCTCCAGCGCCGACGCATTGCCGAAGGGTTCGCGGTCCATGTGCCCTATGCCGGTAATGAACGGTGGGTGGTGCATGACGATCACGGTCGGCACGTAAGGACGACGGGACAGCTGCGCGTGCAACCAGTCCAGCTGACAGTAATCCAGTTGCCCGCCATGCTCGCCGGGAATGGTCGTGTCCATGCCGATCAGACGCACCGGGTATTTCTCCACCACCCAGTCCAGAGGCCCGCTGGCCGACAACGGCAGGTACACCTGCTCGGCAAACGCAGCCAGCAGGTTGTGTCGATCGTCATGATTGCCGGGCACTAGATAAAACGGCATCTGCAGACGTTCCAGCTCTGGCTTGAGTACGGCGTATTCGTCCTCACGACCGAAGTCCACCAGGTCACCGCTGATCACCACGATGTCGGGGCGCTGCTTGCTGGCATTGATATGCGCGACAGCGCGGCGCAACGCCCCCAGAGTATCGACCACGCCATAGGTCAGGCGCCCGTCGGCTTTGAGGTGCAGGTCACTGATCTGGGCAATAAGAAACGGACGATTCAAAATAATCTCTCTACGAAAAACGGTTTCACGAATGCAGGGTAAACAGCACTTGCGGGTCGACACTCAAGGCAATGACTGCGTTTGCGGCGTAAATCACGTTGTCGGTGCTGTCTACCAGCAGCGGCTGCGGGCCACCGACATCGACCAGCAAGCGACTTTGCGCGCCCTGAAAAAACTGCCCGACCAGACGCCCATGAAGATGGCCGCTTCCAGACATCAAACGCAGGTGCTCGGGGCGGCAGTAAACAGTGCCCGGTACGTCAGCACCGAGCCACGGCAGCTCGCCACCGCTCACCTTGAGGCCTGAGGTGGTGCGCTCGACCACACTGAACGCGTTCAGATTGCCGACAAACCCGGCGACAAACGCATTGGCAGGCTGTTGATAGATTTCCCTCGGCGTCGCCAATTGCGAGACGCAGCCTTTTTCCATGACCAGAATCCGGTCGCCCAGGGCCATTGCCTCGCCCTGATCGTGAGTGACGAACACCGAGGTGATGCCCAGCCCGCGCAGCAGCTGGTCCAGCTCACTGCGCAAGCGCTCGCGCAACTGCGCGTCCAGTGCTGCCAGCGGTTCATCGAGCAACAGCACTCGAGGACGCGGCGCCAGTGCCCGGGCCAGTGCGACCCGTTGCCGTTGACCGCCGGACAGCTCGTTGACGCGGCGATTGCCGTGGCCGGTCAAACCGACCAGTTCCAGCAACTCATCGCAACGCTTGTTGCGCTCGGCAGCCGACAGACCACGAATCTTCAGGCCGTAAACGATATTGCCGGCCACATCGAGGTTGGGAAACAACGCGTAGTTCTGAAACACCATGCCCACGTCGCGCCGCTCGATGGGCAGACGTGTCACGTCCTGATCATCGAACAGCACCTGGCCGTCGTCCGGGCGTTCAAGCCCGGCAATCAGCCGCAAGGTGGTCGTCTTGCCGCAACCGGACGGACCGAGGATCGCCAGCGTTTCGCCGGGTTCGATGGTCAGGTGCAGATCCTTTACAGCAACGGTGCCGTCGGCAAATGCCTTGCGGCAGCCTTTCAGGCGAATGGTGGTTCCGCTCATCGGCTCTCTCCACGGGCAAGACGCGCGCTGATGGCCTGCAACGCAATCAGCAGCGGCACAATCAGCAACAGAAAAAGAAGGGTGTAGGCGCTGGCGACTTCCAGTCGGGCCGAGGCATAGCTGTCGGCCAGACCGACCGGCAGGGTTTTGGTCATCGGCGTGTGCAGCATCCAGGTCAGGTTGAATTCGCCCAGCGACAGGGTCACGACCATCAGCACGCCAGCGAGAATCCCGGCCCGGCAGTTAGGCACCACCACACTGAAGAAACGCTTGATCGGCCCGGCGCCCAGACTGGCAGCCGCCTCTTCGAGCACCGGCAGTTGCTGACGCTGCATCACCGCCATGACCGGGCGCACCAGGAACGGCAGGGTGAACAACACGTGGCCGACCAGAATGAACAACCAGCTGCTGCGAAAGCCGCCGAACTGGCCGTAGGTCAGCAGTAACGCGAGGGCGCTGGCCAGACCGGGCATGGCGACGGGCAAGACCATCAATTCCTCGAAGGCCCTACTGAAGCGATTGTTCATGCGCACCAGTGCATACGCGGCTGGAACCCCGACCAGGCACACGCAGATTGCGCACGCCACGGCCAGTTGCAACGACAGCCACACGGTGGGTGAATAGGCCTGCCAGACCTGCACCAGCCAGTCGAAGGTCAGACCGCTCGACAGACCGAGAAAATAATTGCGCGTCAGGCCGGCCAGCAGCGACAGCACCACCGGCACCAGCATGAACGCACAGACCAACAGGGTGAACGCCAGTTGCGCCACGAACAGCGGTGAACGTTTCACAGGACAACTCCCGATTTACCGACCATGCGACGCGCCAGCAACAGCACTGCCCACGTCACCAGCCCGAGGATGACTGACAGCGCGGCGGCCACGGTGAAGTTGGCGTAATTGGTGAACACGTTGTAGATCGCTACCGGCGTGACGTTCAGGCGCGTGCCCAGGGTAAAGGCGGTGCCGAAGGCGCCCATCGACGTGGCGAAGCAGATCGCGCCGCACGACACCAGCGCGGGCGCCAGCCCCGGAACGATCACATCGCACACCACCCGCCAATGACCGGCACCCAATGAATGCGCGGCTTCTTCAAGGCTGCGGTCCAGGCTTTCGCAGGCCGCCATAACGGTCAGAATCACGCGCGGAATCGAAAAATACAGATAGCCGATGAACAGCCCGGTCAGCGAGTAGGCGAACACCCAGCGCTCGCCCGCCAGGTGCAGCCCGAGCGCGGCGAAGATGCCTTGGCGACCAGCCAGCAAAATCACCAGAAAGCCGACCACCACACCGGGAAACGCCAGCGGGAAGGTCAGCAAGGCCACCAGCGCAGAGCGTCCGAAGAAATGATTGCGGGCCAGAAACACACCGCTGATGCCGCCGACCAGCAACGCTGCGAGCGTCACCACCAGCGCCAGCAGGCAGGTTTGCACCAGGCTGCCCAGGTACTGAGCACTGCTCAGGACCTGCCAGTAACCGCTGGCATTGCCATCGGTACTTTTTGCACCGAGCACGATCAAGTGGGTCAGCGGCAGCAGCCAGAATGCCAGCAATACGGCCATCGCCGGGGCCAGCGCCACCGCAGCGGTCGGGCGCAGCCGCAGCCTGAAAAATCCGCCCTTGCGCAGAGGCAGCGCTTGTTCCGGCGAGGCCGACATTACTTCACCTCACGCAGATAACGGGCGGCGAAGGCTTCCTGCACGGCGGCCATGTGCTGGTAATCCACCACACCGGCACGGGCGTAATCGCTGTCCGGCAGGAACTGCGCAGCCACCTCGGCAGGCATCTTCGAGCGCACCGGACGCAGGTAAGCCTTGGCCCACAACGCCTGCCCTTCATCGGACAGCACGAAATCCAGCACCTTCTCGGCGTTGGCACGATGCGGCGCCTTGGCGACCATGCTCATCACGTACGGAACGCCGATGGTGCCTTCCTTGGGAATCACGAAGGCGACGTTGGCCTTGTCCTTGTAGCGAGCGCGATAGGCGTTGAAGTCATAGTCGACCAGAATCGGCAGTTCGCCGGACAGCACGCGTGCATAGGCGGTTTGCTTGGGCACGATGGGCGAGTTCTTCGCCAGTTTCTGAAAGTAGTCGATGGCCGGACCAAAGTTGTCCAGCGTGCCACCCATGGCCTGGTTGATCGCCACCGCAGACACGTAACCGACGAACGCGCTGGACGGGTCGAGGTAGCCGACCATGCCCTTGTACTCGGGCTTGAGCAGATCCGCCCAGCTTTGCGGCACCGGCAGACCGCCCAGTGCGTCAACGTTGACCATGATGCCGAGGGTCCCGGAGTGAATGGCGAACCAGTGCCCTTCGGGGTCTTTCAGGCCTGCCGGAATCTCGTCCCAGTGCTTGGGTTTGTAGGTGTCGACCACGCCGGCCTTCTGCGCCTGCAGGCCGAACGTCACGCCGTAATACACCACATCAGCGACCGGCGCGGCTTGCTCGGCAACGATCTGTGCCAGCGCCTGGCCCGAGTTCTTGTTGTCCAGCGGCACCTGGACACCGGTGCTGTCGGCAATCGCCTTGAGCTGCGTTCCCCAGTCGGCCCATTCGGGCGGGCAGTTGTAGCAGATGGCGGTTTCGGCGGCCTGGGCGAGGCTGGCCGCACCGCATAACAGCAGTGCCGCGAGGGTTTTACTGAGGCTGAGCATGAAGCATCTCCTGGTAGGGCTGGGTGCTTTCGCCGGGCCGGATGTGGCACGGCAGACAATGAGAAACCGGTACTGCGCCAGCAATCCGTGCCAGTAGTTGGTCGATGACGATATGCGCCAGCTCGGCGATAGGCTGAACCACGCTGCACAAGGTCGGGTGCATCTGCGTGCCGAGTGCGATGCCGTCGAAGCCGATCACCGACAGACGCTCGGGAACGCCCCAGCCGTTGCGGCGCAATTCGGCAATCAGGCTGATGGCCAGCAAATCGTTGGAACAGACCAGCGCGCTGGGCGCGTCCGGGCCACGTAACAGGGGTTCGAGTGCAGCGAAATCGGCGCTTGTATGAGCAGGCATCTCAATCACTGGTCGCGCTTCAAGCCCACACGCGGCCATGGCGTCGCGGTAGCCTTCATAACGCAGTCGGGCGCGGTCGGACTGCATGGCCGGGCCTGCGACCATGGCGACGCGCTGATGGCCTGCATCGATCAGGTATCGAGTAGCCAGCGCCATGCCCGCCCGGTTATCCACAGACACCGCGCTGTAATCCGGATTGCCGGTCTGGTGATAGGCCAGCACGAACGGGGTGTCTTCATTGATCAGGCTTTGCAGTACCCGGTTGTGCTCGGCATCGGTCACCGTCAGCACCAGCCCGTCGACCCGCTGACGCAACAACTCCTCAACCACAGCGCTTTCACGCTCTGCGGTGTAGTCGGTGGTCGCCAGCAGCAGGTTATAGCCCCGCGCCCGCGCCGCCCGCTCCATGGCCTGAAACTGCTCGGCAAACACCGGGTTGAGCAGGTTGGGCACCACCACGCCAATCAGGTTGGTGGTTTGCAGGCGCAACTGGCGGCCCAGCCGGTTGGGGCGAAAACCCAGGGCGCGGGCAGCGGCGAATACCCGCTCGCGGGTCTCCAGGCGCACTACGTCGGGGCTTGCGAAGGCTCGTGCCGCCGTGGCTCGGGAAACCCCGGCCAGATGCGCTACCTCTTTCAGATCAGTCATGGTCGCTCGCTTGAGATCGATCTCATTGACGGCAACTCTAAGCGGCGAACATGGCCAAACCGCGACCGGGTGATGACCGTTTGGTGACAATCCGACCCTTGAGCACTTTAATCGGATGGGTTTGGCGAAGCGGGACCGGTCTGCGTTACCATCAGCGGTCCGACGCGGCAACCTGCTGCGCGCAGGAGTAGTCATGGCTCACCCGTTTGCAACACTTACTCCCGATCTGGTTCTGGATGCTGTCGAAAGCATCGGTTTTCTCAGCGATGCCCGCATCCTGGCGCTCAACAGTTACGAAAACCGCGTGTATCAGGTCGGTATCGAAGACGGCCAACCGCTGATCGCCAAGTTTTACCGCCCACAGCGCTGGACCACCGAAGCCATCCTTGAAGAGCACAGCTTCACTGCTGAACTGGTCGAGGTCGAAGTGCCGGTGGTCGCGCCCATGGTGCACAACGGCGCCACCCTGTTCGAGCACGCCGGTTTCCGTTTCACGCTGTTCCCGCGTCGCGGTGGACGAGCGCCGGAGCCGGGCAATCTTGATCAGCTGTATCGCCTGGGCCAGTTACTGGGCCGTCTGCATGCCGTCGGCTCGACCAAACCGTTCGCCCACCGTGAAGCCCTGGGCGTGAAGAACTTCGGCCATGATTCGGTCAACTTTCTACTGAAAAACGACTGCATCCCGCGCAGCCTGCTGCCGGCTTACGAGTCGGTGGCCCGCGACCTGCTCAAGCGTGTCGAAGACGTTTACGCGGCCACACCGCACACCAACATCCGCATGCATGGCGATTGCCACCCCGGCAACATGATGTGCCGCGACGAGATGTTCCACATCGTCGACCTTGACGATTGCCGCCTTGGCCCTGCCGTTCAGGATATCTGGATGATGCTGGCCGGCGACCGTCAGGAGCGTCTGGGTCAGCTGTCGGAGCTGATGGACGGCTACAACGAATTTCATGATTTCGACCCACGTGAACTGGCCCTTATCGAGCCATTGCGAGCCCTGCGCCTGATGCACTACAGCGCCTGGCTGGCCCGGCGCTGGGATGACCCGGCGTTCCCGCACAGCTTTCCGTGGTTCGGCACGGAGCGCTACTGGGGCGACCATATCCTGGCCCTGCGCGAGCAGATGGCAGCACTGAATGAAGAACCGTTGAAACTGTTTTGACCTGATGAGCGTGCAGAACGATAACCCCGACTATCGTGCGACGCTCTGCGTCGCATGCAGTTCTGGACGCTCTGCGTCCGATCCTGAATGTGCGGAGCGACGCAAATCTGTGACGCGGAGCGTCACCCAAGGCATTCCCACGCTGGAGCGTGAGGAACGATAATCTCAACTATCGTGCGACGCTCTGTGTCCGATCCTGAGCAAGCGGCGCGGCACAGATGTCGTGAATCAGTCGAACCTGTGTATAACATCGAGCGCTCCAGCGTGAGTACGATCAAAACCATCAACTGCATCACCCCACAATAAAACCGGAATTTTCTGTATTAAAGGGACGCTCCATGCAAGCTGCCAATCCACGCCGTGGGTACATTCTGGGCCTGAGTGCTTACATCATCTGGGGACTGTTCCCCATCTACTTCAAAGCCATTGCCGCCGTTCCGGCCATCGAGATCATCATCCATCGCGCGCTCTGGTCGGCGCTCTTCGGCTCGATCGTGCTGATGTTCTGGAAGCATCCCGGCTGGTGGCGCGACCTGCGCAACAACCCGCAACGGCTGGCCGTACTGGCGCTGAGCGGCACCCTGATCGCCAGCAACTGGATCATCTACGTCTGGGCGGTGAATAACGGACGCATGCTTGAAGCCAGCCTCGGGTATTACATCAACCCGCTGGTCAACGTGCTGCTTGGCATGTTGCTACTGGGCGAGCGCCTCAGACGCCTGCAAATGCTGGCGGTCGCCTTCGCCGCCATTGGCGTCGCCCAGCAGGTCTGGCACGTAGGCAGCCTGCCGTGGGTGTCGCTGGCGCTGCCATTGACCTTCGCGTTCTACGGGCTGATCCGCAAACAAGCCCCGGTCGCCGCCCTGCCCGGCCTGGTCGTCGAAACCTGGATGCTGGTGCCGCTGGCGCTGATCTGGCTGGCGCTCAACCCGACGGCCGTGAGCGTCCAGCCAGAATTCTGGACCACGACTCAAGCCATCTGGCTCGCCGCAGCCGGCCCGGTCACGCTGGTACCGCTGGTGTGCTTCAACGCCGCCGCCCGTCATTTGCCTTTCACCACTCTGGGCTTCCTGCAGTACGTCGCGCCCACACTGGTCCTGCTGCTGGCCGTGCTGCTGTATGGCGAACACCTGACCACCAGCACCCTCATCACCTTCGCCTTCATCTGGGCCGGGCTGGCGATCTACAGTGTGGATATCTGGCTGAAATCCCGCGGCCGTCACTGATCAAAAAACACACAAATACTTGCAGGCCACGCCCACTGTGGCCTGCAAGAGGTTCTCCAAGGGTTATCCACAGGCAGACTGACCTTATCTATGCACAAGCCCTTGAAACTGTTGAATTTTTGATCAATACGCGCCAGGCCTCGGCGGGTATGGCCCGCAAGGCTATTCCCCCAGGTTATCCACAGGCAGGTGCACGATTAACTTGGATAACCCGAAACGGATGACTCCTTGGCCCCCAGCACCAACTCCACCATCAAATCATCCGCCAGGGTCTCGAGCGCCATCTGCAGGTCATCCAGGGACAAGTCCTGCGGGACGCCCAGCACTGCTTTGGCCTGGAACAGTAGTTCGCTGCTCATGGGCGCAGGGGACACGTCGGTGATCAGGTGTTCGACGTTGACGTTCTGCCCGGCCAGCAAACGGGTGATGTCACGCACGATGCCGGGGCGGTCGTTGCCGACCAGCTCCATGCTGATCATTCGAGTAGTATCAGTGGTCTCGACCACACTCTCGGCCAGCAGCATGCGGATGCCATGGGCTGACAGGCCGTTCAGCGCCTTGATCAGGTCGTCGTACTTTTCGGCCTCGACGCCGACCTTGAGGATCCCGGCAAATTGTCCGGCCATCCGCGACATGCGGCTTTCCAGCCAGTTGCCGCCGTGCTCGGCAATGCACTTCGAGATGCGTTCGACCTGACCCGGTTTGTCGGGAGCAACCAGCGTTACGACGAGATGATCCACGGTCAATTCCTCTTTCTGCACAGATGATTAGGAGACAGCGTCGGTCATACGAGTATAGGCATGCCCGACGGGCACCTGGCTCGCGGTAAATCGTGTACCGTTTGCCACGCTTTATGGAACAATCCTGAGCGCCTTTGGGGACACGGTGACTATCATCGTGACCCGACATGAATATCCAGTCGTTTAGTGACATATTCAGCGACGTTTTCACGCGACGGCGGCTCATGTAGTATCCCGAATTTCGCACTACATGACACCCGGATCAATAACAGAGCGCTCCCCCGAGTGTGCTCGACCCTGCTGAGCAGAGTGAGGCAAGTGCAATGACTGAGTACGTTCAAGTCGGTGACCTGCAAGTCGCCAGAGTCCTGTTCGACTTCGTGCAGAACGAAGCCACCCCCGGAACCGGCGTCGATGCCACTGCGTTCTGGGCCGGTGCGGACAAACTGATCCACGACCTTGCGCCAAAGAACAAGGCACTGCTCGCCAAACGTGATGAGTTACAGGCGAAAATCGACGCCTGGCACCAGTCGCATGCCGGGCAGGCTCACGACGCCTCGGCCTACAAAGCCTTCCTTCAGGAGATCGGCTACCTGCTGCCAGAAGCGGCGGATTTCCAGATCACCACGCAAAACGTCGATGAAGAAATCGCCACCATGGCTGGCCCGCAACTGGTCGTGCCGGTGATGAACGCCCGGTTTGCGCTCAATGCGTCGAATGCCCGTTGGGGTTCGCTGTATGACGCGCTCTACGGCACCGACGCCATCAGCGAAGAAGGCGGCGCGCAAAAGGGCAAGGGCTATAACAAGGTGCGTGGCGACAAGGTGATTGCTTTCGCTCGTGCCTTTCTCGATCAGGCAGCGCCTCTGTCAGCAGGTTCACATGCCGACTCGACAGCTTATAAGCTGATCGACGGCAAGCTGGTCGTCAGTCTCAAGGGTGGCAGCAATACCGGCCTGCACGATGACGCCCAACTGATCGGTTTTCAAGGCGATGCCCTGGCGCCATTTGCCTTGCTGCTCAAGCACAACGGTCTGCACTTCGAACTGCAGATCGACGCCGCCAGCCCGGTAGGGCAGACCGATCCGGCGGGCGTGAAAGACATCCTCATGGAAGCCGCGCTGACCACCATCATGGACTGCGAAGATTCCATTGCCGCTGTGGACGCCGACGACAAAGTGGTCGTCTACCGCAACTGGCTGGGCCTGATGAAGGGCGACCTGGCCGAGTCGGTGTCCAAGGGCGGTGAAACCTTTACCCGCACCATGAACCCGGACCGCGTCTACACCACGCCAGAGGGCGGCGAAGTCACCCTGCATGGTCGCTCGCTGCTGTTCATTCGCAACGTGGGCCACTTGATGACCATCGATGCGATACTCGACAAGCATGGCAACGAAGTGCCGGAAGGCATTCTCGACGGCCTGCTGACCAGCCTCGCCGCCATCCACAACCTCAAGGGCAACACCTCGCGCAGCAACAGCCGCAGCGGTTCGATGTACATCGTCAAACCGAAGATGCACGGCCCGCAGGAAGCGGCGTTCACCAACGAACTGTTCGAACGTATCGAGCAGGTACTGGGCTTGCCGCGTAACACCTTGAAGGTCGGGATCATGGACGAGGAGCGCCGCACCACGGTCAACCTCAAGGCCTGCATTCAGGCCGCCAGCGAGCGCGTGGTATTCATCAACACCGGCTTCCTCGACCGCACCGGCGACGAAATCCATACCTCCATGGAAGCGGGTCCGGTGGTACGCAAGGCACAGATGAAAGCCGAGAAGTGGATCACTGCCTACGAGAACTCCAACGTCGACATCGGTCTGAAATGCGGCCTGCAAGGTCGCGCACAGATCGGCAAAGGCATGTGGGCCATGCCGGACCTGATGGCCGCCATGCTGGAGCAGAAAATCGCTCATCCACTGGCTGGCGCCAACACCGCCTGGGTCCCCTCGCCTACCGCGGCTGCGCTGCACGCCCTGCATTATCACAAAGTCGACGTGTTCGCCCGTCAGGCCGAGCTGGCGCAGCGCGAGCAAGCCTCGGTGGATGACATTCTGACCATTGCGCTGGCACCGAACACGGACTGGACGCCGGAAGAAATCCAGAACGAACTGGACAACAACGCGCAGGGCATTCTTGGTTATGTAGTGCGCTGGATTGATCAGGGCGTGGGGTGTTCGAAAGTACCGGACATCAACGACATCGGCCTGATGGAAGACCGCGCCACGCTGCGTATCTCCAGCCAGCACATGGCCAACTGGCTGCGTCATGGTGTCGTCAGCGAAACTCAGGTTCTGGAAAGCCTCAAGCGCATGGCCCCGGTGGTGGATCGCCAGAACGCCAACGACCCGCTGTATCGCCCGCTGGCACCCGACTTCGACAGCAACATCGCCTTCCAGGCGGCGGTCGAACTGGTCATCGAAGGTACCCGGCAGCCCAACGGCTACACCGAGCCGGTATTGCACCGCCGCCGTCGGGAGTTCAAGGCCATCAACGGCCTGTAACGCGCCGCACGCCCCCTTGCGGGTTCTGGTCCTTGCCGGACCAGAACCTGCAAGGGCTCACCGCCTCAACTTATCCCCAACTCCCGCTTGACCAGCTTCACCAACTGCTTGGTATTGAGCGGTTTGAGAAGGAAGTCCACCACGTTCAGGTGCATGGCATCGATGGCATCGCGCACGTTGGCGTCGCCGGACACGATGATGATCGGCAGTTCGGCACGATCCGACTCACGAACCTTGCGAATCAGATCCAGCCCGTCAAAAGGAGCCATCCGCAAGTCGGTGATCAGCAGTCCGATGGACTGACGCGAGTGGATCATCTGCAGCGCCGTATCGCCACCGGGCGCGGTCATGCAACTGATGTCATTGAGGCTCAGAATTTCGGCCAGCAGCTCGCGCGCGTCGCTGTCGTCATCAACGATCAGGACCCGTTGCGGGGCGTCACGTGCAGGCGTGAGCATGACCTCATGAAGGGCATCGCGCTCATCGTCGCTCAGAATATCGTGGTCAATCATTGCAGTCTCATCATTCCCTGAACTAATCCGACAGCAGATACGGGTCAATCTGCGATGCATTTCGTCGGCATCCTGGCCAATCTTCGCTCGCAATCCATTGCGCTCGTCAAATCAGTTATGCCGCAAGCAGCACGGCGGTGTCACGGGGTTCAAGGTAAGACTTACGTCCAATGGGCACCTGGCTGCAAGCGGCCGACCATGAGCACCAATAACAAGAACGCGGAACAGGCCATGAGCAAGGCAGATGCTTTCACCCAGGCAGGCAAGACAGCCGTGCTGCAGAACATACACGGCACCATGCAGTTTCTGCAAAAATTCCCGCCATTCAATCAGATGGAAAACGCCCATCTGGCGTATCTGGTCGAGCAGTGTCAGCTGCGCTTCTACGCGGCCGGTGAAAGCATCATCAAGCCTGGCGACGGACCGGTGGAGCACTTTTACATCGTCAAGCAGGGTCGCATCGTCGGCGAGCGCCCGCATTCTGCCAAAGGCGGTACGGAAACAACATTCGAAATAACCACGGGCGAGTGTTTTCCACTCGCCGCCCTGCTCGGCGAGCGCGCCACTCGCACCGAGCATCTGGCTGCCGAGGACACGTTCTGCCTGCAGTTGAACAAGCAGGCGTTCATCAAGCTGTTCGCGCTCTCCACAACCTTTCGCGACTTTGCCTTGCGCGGTGTCAGCAGCCTGCTCGATCAAGTCAATCAACAAGTCCAGCAGCGCGCCGTCGAAACCCTGGGCACGCAGTACTCTCTGAATACCCGGCTGGGTGAACTTGCCATGCGTCATCCGGTGATGTGCAGCCCGGAAACGCCCATGCGCGACGCCGTGCGGCTGATGCACGAGCAGCAGGTAGGCAGCATCGTGATTGTCGACGAGCGGCAGGCGCCGCTGGGCATCTTTACCCTGCGCGACCTGCGTGAGGCGGTTGCCGATGTGAATGCCGACTTCAGCGCGCCGGTCAGGCACACCATGAGCCTGTCGCCTTTCCACCTGAGCCCGGACGCCAGTGCCTTCGACGCCGCCATCGCCATGACCGGTCGGCACATCGCCCACGTCTGCCTGGTCCGGGACGGGCGGTTGTGTGGCGTGGTGTCGGAGCGGGACCTGTTTTCCCTGCAACGGGTCGACCTGGTGCATCTGGCGCGGACCATCCGCAACGCGCCACGCATCGAAGCGCTCGCCGGCTTGCGCGGCGATATTGTCCAGCTGGTCGATCGAATGCTCGCCCATGGCGCGTCTTCAACCCAGATAACCCAGATCATCACCCTGCTCAACGACCACACCGTATGCCGGGTGATCGAGCTGACGCTTGCAGAGAAAGGCGACCCCGGCATTGCCTTCAGCTGGCTGTGCTTTGGCAGCGAAGGCCGTCGCGAGCAGACGCTGCATACCGATCAGGACAACGCCATTCTGTTCGAGGCCCGAGATGCAGCAGAGGCAGAGCAGATTCGCCGATCACTGCTGCCGATCGCCGAACGCATCAATCAGGGTCTGGCGCAGTGCGGTTTTACCCTGTGCAAGGGCAACATCATGGCCGGCAACCCCGACCTGTGCCTGTCCCGACTCGAATGGTCGCAGCGCTTCTCGACGTTTATTCGCGAGGCGACACCGGAGAACCTGCTGGCCTCGAGTATCTATTTCGATCTGCGCGTGGTCTGGGGGGATGAAAGTGGCGTCGAGCAACTGCGCCGCAGCATTCTTGATCAGGTCGCAGACAACCGGCTGTTCCAGCGCATGATGGCCGACAACGCACTGCGCCAGCGTCCGCCAGTGGGGCGCTTCAAGGATTTCGTGCTGGCCCGCAAAGGCAGCGAAAAGGATACGCTGGACCTCAAGGTCGAAGGCCTGACGCCCTTCGTCGACGGTGCGCGCCTGCTGGCACTGGCCAACGGTATCGGCGTCAACAACACGCAGGAACGCCTGCGCCAACTGGTCGAGCGCGAAGTCATCGACCCGCTCGACGGTGCTGCGTATGAGGAGGCTTATCACTTCATCCAGCAGACTCGCATGCAGCAACATCAGCTGCAAAGTCGCCAGAATCTGGCTTATTCCAACCGCATCGACCCCGACACACTCAACCATCTGGACCGGCGCATTCTGCGCGAATCGTTTCGCCAGGCGCAGCGATTGCAAACCAGCCTGACCCTGCGTTATCAGCTATGAACCTGTTCGAATGGCTCAAACCACGGCCGAAAAAGACACCCTTGCACGCGCACCAACTGGAGCGCCTTAAACGACTGCCGGTGTGCGCGAACCTCAGTGACACGTCACTGCGTGAACAGCGCTGGGTCGTGCTGGACCTGGAAACCAGTGGCCTGAACATGAACCGCGATCAGGTGCTGTCCATTGGTGCTGTGGTGATTGAAGACGGCGCCATCGATCTGGGCCAGCAGTTCGAGCGCACGCTGTTGCGCGTCGACCACAAGATCAGTCCGGCCGTTCTGATTCATGGGCTGGCGCCCAGTGCGATTGCCGCTGGCAGTGAGCCGGTCGAGGCCTTGCTGGACTTCATGGAGTTCGTCGGAGACAGCCCGATTCTCGGCTTTCATGCGCCATTCGATCAGCACATGCTGTCGCGCGCCTTGAAGGAAAGCCTGGGCTATCGCTTGCAGCACGCGTTTTTCGACGCCGCCGAAATCGCCCCGATGCTCTGCGAGCACGCCAACCTGCGTCATGCCGGGCTGGATGACTGGACCCGTTTCTTTGGTCTGCATGCCGAACAGCGTCACCATGCCAGCGCCGATGCGCTGGTTACCGCAGAACTGGCGCTGATCCTGTTCAGCCACGCCCGTCGTCAGCAGATCGACAGCCCCTTGCGGCTGGAGGAAGCACTCGGGCAGTGGCGCAGGCGCAGACAGTCGCATTCGTTCTGACTGCGACTTCGTCAGCGCCTCCCGTTCAGTTCGGGGCGATGGTCTTGGCGATCACATCCACCGTCGCTTCAACCTGCTCCCGGTAGCGCTTGAGCTCGACCTTGTGCAGTTGCTCGAGCTCGATCTGCTGTGAGCAGAGGTTCAGCGCTGCAAGGACCAGCAGACGGTCACCGATCAACGTCGGGTATTTGCGTTTGGTGTCGGCCAGCGACGCATTGAGCATCGCAGCGGCCTTCATGAGGGTCAGGTCTTCGCCAGCCGGCGCCTTGACCGAGTACTCATTGCCCAGAATGGTGAGAACGGTTACACCGCTGCCATCGACGTTCATGCGCCGACAGCACTTGCGCTGGTGGCGCGATCAACCAGTGCCTGGATACGCGCGGCAGTGCTGCCATGCTTCTCTTCCTGCTCCATCAGACTCAGTTGCAAGTTCTCGTTCTCGTCCTTGGCTTTTGCCAGCTCGGCACTGAGCTGTGCATTTGTTTCCTGAAGGGCCTGGTTCTGCTGCACCAGATCGCCGACAAGTTGTTCCAATTGGCTAAGGGAGGCTTCCAACATTTTGATTTCTCGAGCAAATTTCAACGGGCGCGTACGATAAAGAAAAGTCGCTGCGCATACCAGCGCTCACCGCTCTGTCATCACATCGACACATCGATAACGTAGACGCGTAGGGGGCTTGTGACTCCTTATTCGGTATCCGGTTCCTGCTGTTCGTCAGACCGTCTGAAACTGCGACAAATGCGCGCAGGCAATGGGCAGACTGCCATCGTGAAAAAAGCATCCGCCTCGTCTTTTCAAAGGCTTGCGCCCGATCGGCGAAAGAAATGAAGAAATCGTCACGATTAAGTCACCCCCAATACGTGCCTATCGGCTCAAGACTTTAGTCGCACGTCCGATAGGCACCCCACTTACGGCTTTATCTCCGTCTCTAAATCGCATGGAACGCGTAAATGACCCTGGAAGCTTTCTATGTCCCTGCGAAATATGAACATCGCGCCTCGAGCGTTTCTTGGATTTGCCATGATCGGCACCCTCATGCTGATTCTGGGCGTCTTTGCACTGTCACAGATGAGCAAGATCCGCAGCGCCACCGAGGTGCTGGCCGACAGCAACGTGCCCAGCATCAAGAGCCTCGATCGCTTCGCTGAAGTCAGCATTCGTCTGCGGGTGCTGTCCTATCGATTGCTGGTCAATCGCGATCCGGAAACCCAGCAGAAAACCATCGAGCTGATGGCGATGCGCAACAAGCAGATCACTGACGCTCAGGCCGTTTACGAGAAGCTGATCAGTACCCCCGACGAGCGCAACCTCTATAGCCAGTACGTGCAGTTGCTGGGCCAGTATCGCCAGCTTGAAGACCGCCTGAAAACGCTGACCCGTGCGAACAACATCGACGAATTGCAGGGCTTGCTCAACAACGAAATGGTCAGCAACTCCGACCAGATGAACGTTGTGCTGCGCAAGCTGGTGGATATCAATACGGCGCAGTTGAATGAGGTCAAGGAGCAGGCCTCCATCGAGTATGACTCGGCATTCAATATGGTGATCGGACTGCTGATCGCCGCCACCCTGCTGACCCTCGTGTTTGCCTGGATGCTGATCAAGAGCATTACCACACCGATTGCCACCGCACTGCTCGCAGCGGAGACCATCGCGCAAGGCAACCTGACCCGGCCGATCAGTATCGACGGCACCGATGAAGCCGGTCGTCTGCTGCTGGCCATGAAAACCATGCAGGACAAGCTGCGCGATACCTTGCAGGGTATTTCCGGCTCGGCCACGCAACTGGCTTCGGCAGCCGAAGAACTGAATGCCGTCACTGACGAAAGCGCACGCGGGCTGGTGCAGCAGAACGACGAAATAGAACAGGCTGCCACTGCGGTCAACCAGATGACCAGCGCCGTGGAAGAAGTGGCGCGCAACGCCACCAGCACCTCGCAGGCCTCGCGCAGCGCGGCGACCTCTGCGGGCGATGGCCGCGACCTGGTTCAGGAAACCGTCAGCGCCATCGAGCGCATGAGTGGCGACGTGCAAGGCACCGCCGAGCTGATCATCAGCCTGGCCAATGAGTCGCGTGATATCGGCAAGGTGCTCGACGTGATTCGCGGCCTGGCCGACCAGACCAACCTGCTGGCATTGAACGCCGCCATCGAAGCAGCGCGGGCCGGTGAAGCCGGACGTGGCTTTGCCGTCGTGGCCGACGAAGTCCGTGCCCTGGCCCATCGCACCCAGCAATCGACCAGCGAAATCGAACGCATGATCAGCAGCATTCAGACCGGCACGGAACAGGCCGTCAGCTCGATGCGCAACAGCACCGAACGCGCCGAATCGACGCTGAACATCGCCAAGGGCGCAGGCCAGGCCCTGAACACTATCAACAGCGCCGTGGAAGAGATCAACGAACGCAACATGGTCATCGCCAGCGCCGCCGAAGAACAGGCACAAGTCGCCCGCGAAGTGGACCGCAACCTGGTCAACATCCGCGACCTGTCGGCACAATCCACCAACGGCGCCAACCAGACCAGCGCAGCCAGCACCGAGCTGTCACGCCTGGCAATCGACCTCAACGGCATGGTGGCGCGCTTCGCGCTTTGATGCTCGAAAACGGGCGTTTTATTTCCGGAAGCTATGTTGTGTGAAAGCCAGTCTTCGCGAACAAGTTCGCTCCTACGCCCTTCGGGCAGAAGCAAACCGTGATCCCCAGCTTCTGGCCGCAGGCCGTAGGAGCGAACTTGTTCGCGAAAAATGCTCACGCCCTTCGGGCAGAAGCAAACCGTGATCCCTCAGCTTCTGGCCGCAGGCCGTAGGAGCGAACTTGTTCGCGAAAGCTGCTCACGCCCTTCGGGCAGAAGCAAACCGTGAGCCTTCAGCTTCTGGCCGCAGGCCGTAGAAGCGAACTTGTTCACGAAAAACGCTCACGCCCTACGGGCAGAAGCAAACCGTGATCCCCAGCTTCTGGCCGCAGGCCGTAGGAGCGAACTTGTTCGCGAAAAATGCTCACGCCCTTCGGGCAGAAGCAAACCGTGATCCCTCAGCTTCTGGCCGCAGGCCGTAGGAGCGAACTTGTTCGCGAAAAATGCTCACACCCTTCGGGCAGAAGCAAACCGTGATCCCCAGCTTCTGGCCGCAGGCCGTAGGAGCGAACTTGTTCGCGAAAAATGCTCACACCCTTCGGGCAGAAGCAGACCGTGAGCCTTCAGCTTCTGGCCGCAGGCCGTAGGAGCGAACTTGTTCGCGAAAAATGCTCACGCCCTTCGGGCAGAAGCAAACTGTGAGCCTTCAGCTTCTGGCCGCAGGCCGTAGGAGCGAACTTGTTCGCGAAAGCTGCCCGTGCCTCAAACCCAGATAGCATCCCACAGCGGGTAATCCCCAAGCTTTTTAACCAAGCCCGCACGTAAAGGATTGGCCACGATATAACGGGCTATCGGCGCAATATCCTCTTCGTCGCGGATTGCTCTGTCGTGGTACCCGGATTGCCACAAAGCGTGAGGACGGACACACAGTTTTCCAACTGCAATCGAGCTTCGGGCCTTTAATTGTTTCATCAAGCTGGGCAAATCACCGGCCTTGAGTTCAAAAAGCCAGTGGAGATGGTCAGGCATGACTACCCATGCCATAGACTTGACCAGCCCCTGCTCTTCGCAACGCTTCATTTCTCGTACGAGCAGCCGTCCCAGCTGCATTTCGGCGAACACAGTTACACGGCCCTTCGTTACTGAAGTGACCATGTAAGTCTGACCAACTGCCGAGTATCTGCCTTTGCGCAGGTGTCGTGTCGTTGCGCAATGAGGCATTCCATCGCCCTCCAGAACCGGTTCAACGTTGAACCTTAGCGTCTGTAGGGCGATGAGCAGAGCGAATGTTTTACAGCCTGTGAGAGATGCTTTCTCGTCGTGAGCATTTGCAAACCGGACGTTTTGTTACAGCCTCACACTCGCAAACGTCGACTCATTACGCGCCTGACTCAGGGCCGACATCGGCCCGGACAGCGGGGCGAGTACCAGGGCCTGCGGGATCGGCATCATCGCGACCTGCTGTGCGGTGTTGGACCCTACGCGCTCGTCACGTGGCGGGATGCCGAAGTATTCGCGGTAGCATTTGGAGAAGTGTGGCGTCGACACGAAGCCGCACACTGACGCCACTTCGATGATCGACATCGGGGTCTGCTTGAGCAGTTGCCGGGCGCGAATCAGGCGCAGTTTCAGGTAGTAGCGCGAAGGCGAACAATGCAAATACTTCTGGAACAGCCGCTCCAGCTGCCTGCGCGAAACGGCGACATACACAGCCAGCTCGTCAAGGTCGATCGGCTCTTCAAGATTGGCTTCCATCAGCGCCACGATTTCCTGCAGCTTCGGCTGATTGGTACCGAGCATATGCTTGAGCGGCACGCGCTGGTGGTCCTGTTCGTTGCGAATGCGCTCGTAGACGAACATTTCGGAAATGGCTGCCGACAACTCGCGCCCATGATCACGACTGATCAGGTGCAGCATCATGTCCAGCGGTGCGGTGCCGCCCGAGCTGGTGAAACGATTGCGGTCCAGCGTAAACAGCCGGGTGCTCATCGACACGCGCGGAAAGGCTTCCTGCATCGACGCCAGACATTCCCAATGCACGCTGCACTCGAAACCATCCAGCAAACCCGCGCACGCCAGCGCCCAGCTGCCGGTGCACACAGCGCCCAGACGGCGCGACTGACGTGCCTGGCCCTGTAGCCAGCTGACGTGTTCACGCGTGACGGAGCGCTGAATACCGACACCGCCGCAGACGATGACCGTATCGAGCAAAGGAGCCTTGTGCATCGCCGCATCCGGCGTGATCTGCAGACCATCGCTGGCCCAGACCTGGCCGCCGTCGACACTCAGCGTGGTCCAGCGATACAGCTCGCGGCCCGACAACTGATTGGCCATGCGAAGGGGTTCTACCGCCGATGCGAGGGAGATCAGGGTGAAGTTATCCAGCAGCAGAAAGCCGATGGACTGTGGCGCGCGGTTCTGGGGTTGAGTCCCTTGATTGAACGATGTCATCACACTATCTCCTCTCATATGGCAATGGTTGGCCCCAGGACAGGCTCTTCTTGTAGCCCTCGTTATTGCAGGGCTTGGTAATGACATCGCAAATCCCATGCCGGAATTTGATCGCTCATTCAAGAACACCTGAAAACGACGTCGCGAAGCGTCTACCCGGCTGCGACCCTCATACCTGTTTGCGACGGCGAGGCCGCCGCACGCGGAGTTCGATGAGCAGTTCGGTAGCACTTCAGGGAAACGATCGAGGGGCGTTCACACGCCGAGTGCTACTCAAGGCACATCCCAAGGAAACCCTGCCGAGGACAGGCGTTCGCGCTAAAAAGTGGCGGCCTGCAGGGCGCGTGATCGAAAAGCGCGCAGCCGCAAAAAAAGGGCACGCGACCTGGCATGACCACTGGCGGATCCGCCCCGATAATGAACTTGTCGGCGTTACTCCCCTCCAAAGCACCGCGTTCGCGCAGGCACCGACCTGCCAACCGACCGCTGCCGACCTGCGCAGCAACCGTGTAACGTACTGGCCGTTTTTTCGCAGTTCCGACACTGCAACCGGGCGTGCGTACGATGCAACGAATCTGTAAGCGACCTTGCGCGCACTGGATACGACGCCTCCTGCACTGGATACGACGCCCCCTGTAGGCGTTTGATTTTCCCTGTTACATGATCGGTTCCGACTCGATCGCCCGGCGCAGTGATGGAGCTTCGCGAAAAGCCTCGCCAACCCATAAGCCGCGTCAGCGTTCACCTGCTGATGACCAGAAGAAACTCACAGGAGTCCACCCCATGAAAGGTTCCAAATCGTTGCTGTTGGCCGCTACGCTCTGTATGCCGGTGCTAGCCCAGGCAGCCGAGCCAGAGGCCTGTCATACGGTCAACTTCTCCGATGTCGGCTGGACTGACATTACCGTCACTACTGCGGTAACCAGCGCCGTACTCGAGTCACTGGGTTACAAGACCAAAACCACCATGATTTCCGTACCGGTGACCTACAAGTCGCTGGCCGACGGCAAGAACATGGACGTGTTCCTCGGCAACTGGATGCCGACCATGGAAAACGACATCAAGCCCTATCGCGAAGCAGGGACCGTCGAAACCGTGCGTGCCAACCTGGAGAACGCCAAGTACACCCTGGCGGTCCCGGAAGCGCTTTACGACAAAGGCCTGCATGACTTCGCCGACATCGCCAAATTCAAGAAGGAACTGGGCGGCAAGATCTACGGTATCGAGCCTGGCAACGACGGTAATCGCCTGATCCAGAGCATGATCGACAAGAACGCCTTCGGCCTCAAGGACGCAGGCTTCAAGGTCGTTGAATCCAGCGAAGCCGCAATGCTTTCGCAGGTCGACCGCGCCGTGAAACGCAAAAACGATGTGGTGTTCCTCGGTTGGGAACCGCATCCGATGAACACCCGCTTCAAGATGAAATATCTGACTGGCGGCGATGACTTCTTCGGCCCCAACTACGGCCAGGCGACCATCTACACCAACACCCGCAAAGGCTACAGTCAGGAGTGCAGCAACGTAGGTCAGTTGCTCAAGAACCTGTCCTTCACGCTGAACATGGAAAGCACCCTGATGGGCAACGTGCTGGACGACAAGATGAAGCCTGATGCCGCCGCCAAGGCGTGGATCAAGAAAAACCCTCAAGTACTCGACACCTGGCTCGCAGGCGTAAACACCGTCGATGGCAAGCCAGGCCTGGAGGCAGCCAAAGCCAAGTTGACCCAGTAAGCCGACAGCAGGCGGGACTGACCCGCCTGCTGCCCTCTTCACCTTCCGCAAGCGGACACCCGAAATCATGCTGACTGACCATAAAATCCCTCTGGGCGAGTACATCGCCGCATTTGTCGATTGGTTGACGGCCAACGGCGCCGATTACTTCGACGCGATAGCCTCGACACTGGAAATGATGATCCACGGGTTCACTTTCGCGCTGACCTGGTTCAATCCATTCGTACTGATCGGCCTTATCGCCGCCCTCGCGCACTTCATCCAGCGCAAGTGGGGCCTGACGGTTTTCGTCATCCTTTCGTTTCTGCTGATCCTCAACCTGCATTATTGGCAGGAGACCATGGAAACCCTGGCGCAGGTGCTCTTCGCCACGCTGGTCTGTGTCGTCATCGGCGTGCCGCTGGGCATCATTGCCGCGCACAAGCCGCTGTTCTACACCATCATCCGGCCGTTACTCGACCTGATGCAGACCGTGCCCACCTTCGTCTATCTGATTCCGACGCTCACGCTGTTCGGTCTGGGCGTGGTACCCGGCCTGATCTCGACGGTGGTTTTCGCCATTGCCGCGCCGATTCGCCTGACCTACCTGGGCATCCGTGATGTGCCTCAGGAGTTGCTGGATGCCGGCAAGGCCTTCGGCTCGTCACGCCGCCAGCTGCTGACACGCATTGAACTGCCCTACGCGATGCCCAGCATTGCAGCCGGCATTACCCAGTGCATCATGCTGTCGTTGTCGATGGTTGTTATCGCTGCCCTCGTCGGCGCCGACGGCCTCGGCAAACCGGTAGTCAACGCGCTGAACACAGCCGACATCGCGCTCGGTTTCGAAGCTGGTCTGGCAATCGTATTGCTGGCCATCATGCTCGACCGTATCTGCAAACAACCCGAAGCCAAGGTAGGGTCCGACGCATGAGTATCATCAAATTCGACAAGGTAGACGTCATCTTCTCCAAGGACCCGCGTGAAGCCCTCAAGCTGCTCGATGAAGGCCTCACGCGTGACCAGATCCTCAAAAAAACCGGACAGATCGTCGGCGTCGAGAACGCCAGTCTGGACATCGAGAAGGGCGAAATCTGCGTCCTGATGGGCCTGTCGGGCTCCGGCAAATCCAGCCTGTTGCGCTGTATCAACGGCCTCAACACCGTCAGCCGTGGCTCCCTGTTCGTCGAGCATGAAGGCTCGCAGATCAACATCGCCAACTGCAGCGCAGCCGAACTGAAAATGATGCGCACCAAGCGCATTGCCATGGTCTTCCAGAAGTTCGCCCTGATGCCCTGGCTGACGGTGCGCGAAAACATCAGCTTCGGCCTGGAAATGCAGGGTCGCCCCGAAAAGGAACGACGCAAGCTGGTGGATGAAAAGCTCGAGCTGGTGGGCCTGACCCAGTGGCGCAACAAGAAGCCCGACGAACTGTCTGGCGGCATGCAGCAGCGAGTGGGCCTGGCGCGAGCATTGGCGATGGACGCCGACATCCTGCTCATGGACGAACCCTTCTCGGCGCTCGACCCGCTGATCCGCCAGGGTCTGCAGGACGAACTGCTTGCCCTGCAAACCAAACTGAGCAAGACCATTGTGTTCGTCAGCCACGATCTGGACGAAGCACTGAAGCTCGGTAGCCGAATCGCCATCATGAAGGATGGCCGCATCGTGCAATACAGCGTGCCGGAGCAGATCGTGCTCAATCCGGCAGATGAATACGTGCGTACCTTCGTTGCACACACCAACCCACTCAACGTGCTGTGCGGGCGCAGTCTGATGCGCACCGTCGACGAGTGCACCCACGTCAACGGTTCGGTGTGCCTGGACCCGAGCGGCGACTCATGGCTCGATCTGGCCGACGGCAACGTGATCAAAGGCGCGCGGCAAGGTGCTACGGCCCTCGATCTGCAGAACTGGGTCCCCGGTCAGGACGTCGCCACTCTGGATCGACGCCCTACGCTTGTGCATTCCAACATCGGCATGCGCGACGCGCTGCAGATCCGCTACCAGACCGGCAACAAACTGGTCCTGCAGGACGGCAATAAAGTGGTCGGCATTCTGGGTGATACCGAGCTGTATCACGCGTTGCTGGGCAAAAACCACGGCTGACAAGGCCTGCAACCGACAAGCCCGCTCCACCGCGCTGGACTCATCCAGCCGGGAGCGGGCTTTTTTTCGTCCACAGCCTTTACCCGGGTAACTCCCCTGCCGCTATTTCTGCTCCCTCAGCCGCCATGTCGTAAACGCACCTTTGTGTGGCGTCCATAGGCATTTGGCGTCTTCGGTGCGGCCCTACCATCGCTCTCAGAGGGCTCTGTTCAGCCCGAACGACAAGTCAGGCGCCGCGCCGCCGCTGGGAGATCCGCGATGTTCAGCAAGCAAGACCAGATCCAGGGTTATGACGATGCACTGTTGTCGGCGATGAACGCCGAGGAGCAGCGTCAGGAAGACCATATCGAGCTGATCGCCTCGGAGAACTACACCAGCAAACGCGTGATGCAGGCGCAGGGCAGCGGCCTGACCAACAAGTACGCAGAGGGCTATCCCGGCAAGCGTTACTACGGCGGTTGCGAGCACGTCGACAAGGTCGAGCAACTGGCCATCGAACGCGCCAGACAGCTGTTTGGTGCCGACTATGCCAACGTTCAGCCGCATTCCGGAAGTCAGGCCAACGCAGCGGTCTATCTGGCGCTGCTTCAGGCCGGCGATACCGTGCTGGGCATGAGCCTGGCGCACGGCGGTCATCTGACTCACGGTGCCAAGGTCAGCTTCTCGGGCAAACTCTATAACGCCGTGCAGTACGGCATCGACACCGCGACCGGGCTGATCGATTACGACGAAGTCGAGCGCATCGCCGTCGAGTGCCAGCCGAAAATGATCATCGCCGGGTTTTCAGCCTACTCCAAGACCCTCGACTTCCCGCGCTTCCGCGCAATCGCCGACAAGGTGGGCGCCTACCTGTTCGTCGACATGGCGCACGTCGCCGGTCTGGTTGCCGCCGGTCTTTACCCGAATCCGCTGCCCTACGCAGACGTAGTCACCACCACGACCCACAAGACCCTGCGCGGCCCACGCGGCGGCCTGATTCTGGCCAGGGCCAACGAAGAGCTGGAAAAGAAATTCAATTCCGCCGTCTTCCCCGGTGGTCAGGGCGGCCCGCTGATGCACGTCATCGCCGCCAAGGCCGTGTGTTTCAAGGAAGCCATGGAGCCCGCCTTCAAGGCCTATCAACAGCAGGTCATCGACAACGCGCAAGCGATGGCGCAGGTGTTCATCGAACGGGGCTTCGACGTGGTCTCCGGCGGCACCGACAACCATCTGTTTCTGGTCAGCCTGATCCGTCAGGGCCTGACCGGCAAGGACGCCGACGCCGCGCTGGGCCGTGCGCACATCACCGTCAACAAGAACTCGGTGCCCAACGACCCGCAGTCGCCGTTCGTGACGTCCGGCCTGCGCATCGGCACACCGGCCGTTACCACCCGCGGCTTCAAGGTGACCCAGTGCGTCGAGCTGGCCGGCTGGATCTGCGACATCCTCGACAACCTCGGTGATGCCGATGTCGAGGCCGACGTCGCCAGCCAGGTCGCCGCCCTGTGCGCCGATTTTCCGGTTTATCGCTGAGTCAGGAGTAGCCTCACATGCAGCATTACTCAGGCTTCGGCCTTCTCAAGCATTCCCTCAGCCACCATGAAAACTGGCAGCGCATGTGGCGCACGCCGACCCCGAAAAAGATCTACGACGTGGTCATTGTCGGCGGCGGCGGGCACGGTCTGGCGACGGCCTATTATCTGGCCAAGGAGCACGGCATCACCAACGTCGCCGTGGTCGAGAAAGGCTGGCTGGGCGGCGGCAACACTGCGCGCAACACCACCATCGTGCGCTCCAACTACCTGTGGGACGAGTCGGCCCACCTGTATGAACACGCGATGAAACTGTGGGAAGGCCTGTCCCAGGAACTGAACTACAACGTCATGTTCTCCCAGCGCGGCGTCTACAACCTGTGCCACACCCTGCAGGACATGCGCGACTCCGAGCGCCGCGTCAGCGCCAACCGGCTTAACGGCGTGGACGGCGAATTGCTCAACGGCCAGCAGGTCGCCGAGGAAATCCCGTACCTGGACTGCTCGAAAAACACCCGTTACCCGATCATCGGCGCAACCGTTCAGCGCCGTGGTGGCGTCGCCCGTCACGACGCGGTGGCCTGGGGCTTCGCCCGTGCGGCCGATGCGCTTGGCGTTGACCTGATTCAGCAGACCGAAGTCATCGGCTTTCGCAAGGAAAACGGCGTTTGCATCGGTGTGGAAACCAACAAGGGTTTCATCGGTGCCAAACGTGTCGGTGTGGTCACCGCCGGCAACTCCGGGCACATGGCCAGGCTGGCAGGCTTCCGTCTGCCCATCGAATCACATCCGTTGCAGGCACTGGTTTCCGAGCCGATCAAACCGATTATCGACAGCGTCATCATGTCCAACGCGGTACACGGCTACATCAGCCAGTCCGACAAGGGCGACCTGGTGATCGGCGCCGGTATCGACAGTTGGGTCGGCTACGGCCAGCGCGGCTCGTACCCGGTGATCGAACACACCATCCAGGCCATCGTCGAGATGTTCCCGGTGCTGTCCCGCGTGCGCATGAACCGTCAGTGGGGCGGCATCGTCGACACCACGCCGGACGCCTGCCCGATCATTTCCAAGACCCCGGTGCCGAACATGTTCTTCAACTGCGGCTGGGGCACAGGCGGCTTCAAGGCCACGCCGGGCTCGGGTAACGTGTTTGCCGCCAGCCTGGCCAAAGGCGAGATGCATCCGCTGGCCAAACCGTTCTCCATTGACCGTTTCCACAACGGCGCACTCATCGACGAACATGGCGCTGCAGCCGTAGCCCACTAACAGGAGAACCCGACCATGCTGCATATCTTCTGTCCTCACTGTGGCGAACTGCGCTCCGAAGAGGAATTCCACCCGTCCGGTCAGGCGCACATCCCGCGCCCGCTGGACCCCGGTGCCTGTACCGATGAGCAATGGGGCGACTACATGTTCTTTCGCGATAACCCGCGCGGCCTGCATCACGAACTGTGGATACACGCCGCCGGTTGCCGCCAGTATTTCAACATGACGCGCAACACCGTGACCTACGAGATTCTCGAGACCTATCCGATCGGTACCAGACCGCAGTTCACGGATCAGGGAGACAAGGTATGAGCCAGACCCATCGCCTGCCCAACGGCGGCCGTATCAATCGCAGCAAGGTGCTCAACTTTACCTTCAACGGCCAGACCTACCAGGGCTTTGAAGGTGACTCGCTGGCCTCTGCCCTGCTCGCCAACGGTGTCGATATCATCGGCCGCAGCTTCAAATACTCCCGCCCGCGCGGCATCTTCGCAGCGGGTTCGGAAGAGCCCAATGCGGTGCTGCAGATCGGCGCGACCGAAGCGACGCAGATCCCCAACGTGCGCGCTACGCAACAGGCGCTGTACTCGGGACTGGTCGCAACCAGCACCAACGGCTGGCCGAGTGTGAACACCGATGTCATGGGCATTCTGGGCAAGGTCGGCGGCAAGCTGATGCCGCCGGGTTTCTACTACAAAACCTTCATGTACCCGCAATCGTTCTGGATGACTTACGAGAAGTACATCCGCAAGGCTGCCGGCCTGGGGCGCTCGCCGACCGAGAACGACCCGGACAGCTACGATGCGATGAACCAGCACTGCGACGTGTTGATCGTCGGTGCGGGCCCGGCAGGTCTGGCCGCCGCCCTGGCAGCAGGTCGCTCCGGTGCCCGCGTGATCATTGCCGATGAACAGGAAGAGTTCGGCGGCAGCCTGCTCGACAGCCGCGAAAGCCTGGACGGCAAACCGGCCGCCGAGTGGGTGTCGACGGTCGTCGCCGAGCTGAAAAGCCTGCACAACGTCACCCTGCTGCCGCGTGCCACGGTCAATGGTTACCACGATCACAATTTCCTCACCATCCACGAGCGCCTCACCGACCACCTGGGTGATCGCGCGCCAATCGGCATGGTCCGCCAGCGCATGCACCGGGTACGTGCCAAACGTGTGGTGCTGGCCGCCGGTACTCACGAGCGTCCGCTGGTCTATGGCAACAACGATGTGCCCGGCAACATGCTGGCCGGTGCCGTATCGACTTACGTCCGCCGTTATGGCGTGGCACCGGGCAAGAAACTGGTGCTTTCCACCAACAACGATCATGCCTATCGCGTCGCTCTGGACTGGCTCGACGCCAGCCTGCACGTGGTAGCGATTGCCGATGCACGGCATAACCCACGCGGTCCGCTGGTTGAAGAAGCGCGGGCCAAAGGCATTCGCATCCTGACCGGCAGCGCGGTCATCGAGGCCCGCGGCAGCAAGCGCGTGACGGCTGCCCGCGTTGCCGCCATCGACGTAAAGACGCACAGCGTGACCAGCCCCGGCGAATGGCTTGAATGCGATGTGGTTGCCAGCTCCGGCGGTTACAGCCCGATCGTGCACCTGGCCTCGCACTTGGGCGGCAAGCCGGTCTGGCGCGAGGACATCCTCGGCTTCGTACCAGGCGAGGCACCACAGAAACGTATCTGCGTAGGCGGCGTCAACGGCGTCTACAGCCTGGCTGACAGTCTTGCCGATGGCTTCGAAGGCGGCGTGCGCGCTGCCAGTGAAGCGGGCTTCAAGGTGGTCGAAGGCGTGATGCCCAAAGCCCTCAGCCGTGCTGAAGAGCCGACGCTGGCGTTGTTTCAGGTGCCCCATGAAAAAGGCACCGCTCGGGCACCCAAGCAGTTCGTTGATTTTCAGAACGACGTCACCGCCGCCGCCATTGAACTGGCAACGCGCGAGGGTTTCGAGTCGGTCGAGCACGTCAAGCGCTACACCGCGCTGGGCTTCGGCACCGATCAGGGCAAGCTGGGCAACGTCAACGGCCTGGCCATCGCCGCCCGTTCACTGAATGTGTCGATCCCGGAAATGGGCACCACCATGTTCCGTCCCAACTACACGCCGGTGACCTTCGGCGCGATAGCCGGACGTCATTGCAAACACATCTTCGAACCCGTGCGGTTCACCGCGCTGCATGCCTGGCATGTCAAAAACGGTGCCGAATTCGAGGACGTCGGCCAGTGGAAACGGCCGTGGTACTTCCCGAAAAACGGCGAAGACCTCCCCGCCGCAGTTGCTCGCGAATGCAAGGCGGTGCGCGACAGCGTCGGCCTGCTGGACGCATCGACACTGGGCAAGATCGATATTCAGGGCCCGGATGCACGCGAGTTCCTTAACCGTATCTACACCAACGCCTGGACCAAGCTGGACGTGGGCAAGGCGCGCTACGGCCTGATGTGCAAGGAAGACGGCATGGTCTTCGATGACGGGGTAACCGCCTGTCTCGCTGACAACCACTTCCTGATGACCACCACCACGGGCGGCGCAGCGCGCGTCCTGCAATGGCTGGAAATCTATCAACAGACCGAATGGCCGGACCTGAAAGTGTATTTCACCTCAGTGACCGATCACTGGGCGACCCTGACGCTGTCCGGTCCCAACAGCCGCAAGCTGCTCAGCGAAGTCACCGATATCGATCTGGGCCGTGAAGCCTTCCCGTTCATGACCTGGAAGGAAGGTCTGGTCGCCGGAGTGCCGGCCCGGGTATTCCGCATCTCGTTTACCGGCGAACTGTCCTACGAGGTCAACATTCAGGCCGACTACGCCATGGGCGTTCTGGAAAAGATCGCCGAGGCAGGCAAACAGTACAACCTGACGCCTTACGGCACCGAGACCATGCACGTGCTGCGCGCAGAGAAGGGTTTCATCATCGTCGGTCAGGACACTGACGGCTCGATGACGCCCGACGACCTGAACATGGGCTGGTGTGTCGGCCGTACCAAGCCGTTCTCCTGGATCGGCTGGCGCGGCATGAATCGCGAAGACTGCGTGCGTGAACAGCGCAAGCAACTGGTCGGCCTCAAGCCGGTGGACCCTGCCAAATGGCTGCCGGAAGGCGCGCAACTGGTCTTCGACACCAAACAGACGATTCCGATGAGCATGGTCGGCCACGTGACCTCCAGTTACGCGCACAACTCGCTGGGCTATTCGTTCGCGATGGGCGTGGTCAAAGGCGGCCTGGCGCGTATGGGCGAACGGGTCTTCGCGCCTCTGGCCGATGGCAGCGTGATCGAAGCCGAGATCGTTTCTTCGGTGTTCTTCGATCCGAAGGGCGAGCGGCAGAACATCGAGTAGCACGCGATGAGCCGATCATCCGCAGCACACAGAATTCAAGCAGGTGAATCATGAGCACAGCCAACGTTTACCAGCAGCGCCCGACCATCGACGTCAAAGCCGAGTCGCCGCTGTTCCATGCAAACCTCGACAGCCTGATCGGCAAAGGGCGCGCCAGCCCGGGGGTTTTCCTGCGCGAGAAAAAGCTGCTGGGGCATCTGACGATTCGTGGCAATGCCCACGATCCGGCCTTCGCCGCTGGCGTCCACAAGGCGCTGGGCATGGAGCTGCCCGCCGCGCTGATGCTTGTCATCAACGGAGAAAGCTCACTGCAATGGCTTGGCCCGGACGAGTGGCTGCTGATCGTGCCGAGCGGCGAAGAGTTTGCGGCAGAACAGAAGCTACGCGACGAACTGAGCGGGCAGCACATCGCGATCGTCAATGTCAGCGGCGGGCAGTCGATTCTTGAACTGAGCGGGCCGAAGGTGCGCCAGGTACTGATGAAGTCGACCAGCTACGATGTGCACCCGGACAACTTCCCGGTGGGCAAGGCAGTCGGCACCGTGTTCGCCAAGTCGCAACTGGTAATCCGCCGGACCGGAGAAGAAACCTGGGAGCTGCTGGTCCGCCGCAGCTTCTCGGATTACTGGTGGCTGTGGTTGCAGGATGCGAGTGCCGAGTACGGGCTGAGCATTCAGGCGTGAAGCGCCCGGAACCGGCGCTGAAACCGCAGCGTCAGTCTTAATGGAGACTCCTGCGGGAGCATTTGCACGATAGCCGACACGATGATTATCGTCCCCACGCTCCGCGTGGGAATGCAGTTCCGGACGCTCTGCGTCCAGCTTGAGCAGGCTGGCTGACACTGTCAGTCAGATTTGCGGATAACGAATACTCTGGAGCATTCATTTAATGAGCCGCGCGCCCGACACATGGATTTTGACCGCCGACTGCCCCAGCATGCTGGGCACGGTAGACGCAGTGACGCGCTTTCTGTTCGAGCAGGGTTGCTACGTCACAGAACACCACTCCTTCGATGACCGCCTCTCGGGACGCTTCTTCATCCGTGTGGAGTTTCGTCAGCCCGAGGCTTTCGACGAACAGGCGTTCAGGGCCGGGCTGAGTGAGCGCGGCGAAACGTTTGGCATGATCTTCGAACTCACCGCGCCCAACTACCGGCCAAAAGTAGTGATCATGGTCTCGAAAGCCGATCATTGTCTCAATGACCTGCTCTATCGCCAGCGTATCAATCAACTGTCCATGGACGTGGTCGCGGTGGTGTCCAATCACCCTGATCTTGAGCCACTGGCTGGCTGGCACGGCATTACGTACTACCATTTCCCACTGGACCCGAACGACAAGCCTGCGCAGGAAGCCAAAGTCTGGCAGGTCATCGAAGAGTCTGGTGCAGAACTGGTTATTCTTGCCCGTTACATGCAGGTCCTGTCGCCGGACCTGTGTCGCAAGCTGGACGGCAAGGCGATCAATATCCACCACTCGTTGCTGCCCGGTTTCAAGGGCGCCAAGCCCTACCATCAGGCGTACAACAAGGGGGTGAAGCTGGTCGGTGCCACGGCGCATTACATCAACAACGATCTGGACGAAGGCCCGATCATTGCCCAGGGCGTGGAAGTGGTCGATCACAGTCACTATCCCGAAGACCTGATCGCCAAGGGTCGAGACATCGAAGGGCTGACACTGGCCCGCGCGGTGGGTTATCACATCGAACGGCGGGTGTTCCTCAACGCCAACAGGACAGTGGTTTTGTAGGCGCAAGCTGCAAGCTGCAAGCGATCCGTATTTCTCGCCGCTTGAAGCTTGCAACTGTTCTTCTCTGCTCTAAATCTGCTTCATCACAATAAAAGCGAGGTGACATGTATGTCTGGTAATCGCGGTGTAGTGTATCTCGGCGCTGGCAAGGTCGAAGTGCAATCAATTCCTTTCCCGAAAATGGAAGATCCACGCGGCAAGCGCATCGAACACGGCGTGATTCTGCGCGTAGTCTCCACCAATATCTGTGGCTCGGACCAGCACATGGTACGCGGCCGCACCACGGCGCAGACCGGGCTGGTGCTCGGTCATGAAATCACTGGCGAAGTATTGGAAGCCGGTCGTGACGTGGAACATCTGAAAGTCGGTGATCTGGTTTCTGTGCCATTCAACGTGGCGTGCGGTCGCTGCCGCAGTTGCAAGGAACAGAACACTGGCGTCTGCCTGACGGTCAACCCTGCGCGTCCCGGTGGTGCCTATGGTTATGTCGACATGGGCGATTGGGTCGGCGGCCAGGCTGAATACGTGCTGGTGCCTTACGCCGACTTCAACCTGCTCAAACTTCCGGACCGCGATGCGGCGATGGAAAAAATTCGCGACCTGACCTGCCTGTCCGACATCCTGCCCACCGGCTACCACGGCGCAGTGACTGCCGGGGTGGGGCCGGGCAGCACAGTCTACGTTGCAGGCGCTGGCCCGGTCGGCCTGGCTGCGGCGGCGTCAGCACGCTTGCTGGGCGCTGCGGTGGTGATCGTCGGCGACGTCAACCCGACACGCCTGGTTCACGCCAAGGCCCAGGGCTTCGAAATTGCCGACCTGTCCCAGGACACTCCCTTGCACGAACAGATCGCTGCCCTGCTCGGCGAGCCTGAAGTGGATTGCGCCATCGACGCCGTAGGCTTCGAAGCACGCGGTCATGGTCATGCTGGCGCTCAGGCCGAAGCACCCGCCACCGTTCTCAACTCGTTGATGGGCGTAGTGCGCGTCGCAGGCAAGATCGGCATCCCCGGCCTGTACGTCACCGAAGACCCGGGAGCCGTGGACGCCGCCGCAAAAATGGGCAGCCTGAGCATTCGCTTCGGTCTGGGCTGGGCCAAATCCCACAGCTTCCACACCGGCCAGACCCCGGTCATGAAATACAACCGCCAGCTGATGCAGGCGATCATGTGGGACCGCATCAAGATCGCCGACATAGTGGGTGTCGAGGTGATCAGTCTGGATGATGCCCCGCGGGGTTATGGCGAGTTTGATTCGGGCGTGCCGAAGAAGTTTGTGATTGATCCGCATGGGTTGTTTAGCGGGGCGTAGATCCATCTTCGATCTTTTAAAGCAGCGTAAAGCAGCGCACTTATGCAGGTGCGCTGTTTCCTGAGAGGTCAGTCGAATTTCCTTTCTAAAACCGCACGGCAATATTCACGGAAGACGTGGGATCTGACTGCCTGAAGTTAACACTTACTGAAATACTTTAAGAATGATCTCTCTGCAACATTTCCCCTCTTCTGATTACCTTCAAGGCACGTGCTTGAGAGCGTGAAAGTCTTGGATACTGATAAATTGTATCCATTGGCAGATCTCCAGTGAGCACACGCTGGAATGGCGTTGCGGGAAGCTCGATACGCTTTGGACGGCGCACCACTCCGCTTGGGAGGTGGTAGATATTACGAGGTGCTATTGAGGACTTAGGGGCGGCCCATCTTGTATGCAGCCGCGCGTCGCTTGGTACCGCAGGTAAACGCCGTCGAGTTTTTAAATGAGCCGGCACATTTTCAGGTTGGGCCAGTTTATTGATGAAATCTGGAACAGCTACGGGCCCTTTAGCCCCTGAAACGCCTCCTGTACGCGTTAAACGCGAGGAGGTTGGACTGCCAGGCACAAGAACGCTATGGCGGTGCTCAGTGACTTTTTTCGCAGCGACCAAAGCTTGTCTATTACGGAATATCAGTGCCAGTATTCGAGCATTAACGTGCCCCGTCGGATCAACCCGATTAACCGGATCCCCCCCACAATACCCATACGCATTCACCCCACCCTCACCAAACGGGCTCAGACTGTCCGGGCTGTTAAACCTCATCAGCACGGGGTTAAACGCCCGATACCCGTTACCCAGCAAATAGTGCCCCGTCACCGGATCAACCCGCTGGCCGGTAAAGCCCGGCAGGTTTGCGGTGCCTGAAGGATGACGATGCCCGTAAGGCGTGTAGGCAAACTCCAACCCCTGAGCGACGGTCACTGACTGCTGTTGATCCGTCGCCAACAACGCGCCGTCGCGCTGATTATTTTCTGCGCTCAGGCACGCCAGCAAATGCTCATCCGTGCGCATAAGCGTGTGCTGAACCTGCCCCTGAATCTGCGTAGCCAAGAGTGTCTTCTGATAAAAAAGGCGAGTGCTACCCTGCCCCGCAGGCGAACAATCGGCCAGGCGATCCAATGGATCGTAGCGATAGACACAGAGCACGGATTGCCCGGACGACGCCATGTTGTCACTCCTTTGAAGTCACCCTATGGCAGCCAGTCTGGGCTGACTATCTGCTTGCGCCCAGCTAGCAGAACTACTAGGTGCCAGGCCGAAAGGCGCTGAACACAGTCACGCCGGCGCTCAGACCGAAGCGCCCGCCATCATGGAGTTTGATGCGGACGTGACGAAGAAATTGGTAATTGATCCGTGTGGGTTGTTGAGTATGACTTAAACACTGCAACCTTATTATCACCTTCATGATTAAAAGGCACCCCACCTACCCTCTAACCAACTGGGTGGTTGGCCATTATCGGAGTCGGGTTGGCACGCCTGCCGGCTTCTAAGACGACTTATTGCCACGCCGATGTTTTTCAACCACCTTTTCATAATATTTTTGTTCATTATCCATAGCAAACGGCAGCAAACCATCTCTTCGAACAACTGCTTGATTATCTCGGACCTGCTTAATAAGCAGCTCATTAGCTCCGTGAATGTCTATTGCATTACCCTGCGCATCCACGTACTTATATCGACGAGGAACGGGCGGCGTTACATTGTTCAGTTGCCCTCTCTTGGGAGGAAGGGCCGGCGGAATGCCGTTCAGCTGCCATGTCTTGGGAGGGCGGGGTGGTGGGACAACAAGGTGTGACCCATCAATAACACCAGATGCAGACACATGTACGCTCACCGACTTAGTTGAAGCAGCAACCTGTGTGGACCCGGAACTCTCCGCAGAATTAACCAACGGGGAAGATAGAGACTCTTGGCTATTTTTTCGACCAAGTAAACGCTTTTTCACACTGCGTCCTCTTTTCAAAATTTTCAGTAAAAACGTTGGCCAATGCCCGCTCGGATCAACCCGATTAACCGGATCCCCCTCACAGTACCCATACGCATTCACCCCACCCTCACCAAACGGGCTCAAACTGTCGGGGCTATTGAACCTCATCAACACCGGGTTAAACGCCCGATACCCATTGCCCAGCAAATAGTGCCCCGTCACCGGGTCAACCCGCTGGCCAACGTAGCCAGGCAGGCTCATCGGCCCTGCTGACGGGTGACGATGGCCGTAAGGCGTATAAGCAAACGTCGCCCCCTGAGCCACAATCACGGACTGCTGCTGATCCGTTACCAACAACGTGCCCTCGCGCTGATTATTTTCTGCACTCAGGCACGCCAGCAAATGCTCATCCGTGCGCATAAGCGTGTGCTGGACCTGCCCCTGAATCTGCGTAGCCAATTGAGTCTTCTGATAAAAAAAGCGAGTGCTGCCCTGCCCCGCAGGCGAACAATCGGCCAGGCGATCCAATGGATCGTAGCGGTAGACGCAGAGCAAGGATTGCCCGGACGAAGCCATGTTGTCACTCCTTTGAAGTCACCCTATGGCAGCCAGTCTGGGCTGACGCCCTGCTTCCGCGCAGCTACCAGAACTACTAGGCTGTTCCGCCTGCGGGACAAAAAACGCTGGGGAAGCGCCCTACTCGCGCACAGCCCTCACCAATACCGAGTAGTAATGCTCCTGCACGTAGGCGTTGCTGTCAGGTTCCGGCGACCCGCGCATGCTGTCGATTGACGGGAAAAGCCCCAGATTCCAGTTCCGTCTGGCCGGCAATTGCGGCGTGACTCCGTCTTGATCAGGCTCACGTGCAGGCTCGGACAAATCCGAGGCCAGCACCCCGGTAACCTGCCCGTTCTGGTCCAGCACTTTCCCGGCCACGAACATGAAATGAAACGGGTAGTCGGATGACGGGCTACCCTCCAGCCCCCCTCGCTCGATGAAACCGATACCTTCACCGATCTCGGGAAATGACTGCTCGCCGACGAAGTAGTCAGAGTGGCCGCGTGCATTTATCCAGTCATCGAGCGCTGTTGTCGTGATATTCAGGCTCACCGGCTGGCCATCCTGCAGGGCGACGACTTCGACATTGGGCACCACGGGCGTCGGATCGTTAAGGCTCTCGCCCTGGTAATCGAACGCGACTTGTCCACCGGCATATTTCGACACCAGAAACTCGGTGCTGGAGATGCAGCTTTCAGGCACCGCTGCTCTGGCTTCGAGCCTCACGTAGCCGTCACGATCCGCTGCGATGGGGTGGAACAGGCTTGATGGCACGTTAAGCTTGCCGGGCACCAGAACGTCGTCGTTCATGATGTGCAGGTCCTCATGGTGAACCTGAAGCGTTCCGCTCGCCGTGTCATGAGCGGAATGGGACTCGTGGGTTGCCAAACTACCGGCCGGCCGCCGGGTGCGGATGCTGCAGATCATTTGATCGACGACATTGCCGCCCTTGAGCATTGGCCGGTTGATCAGCGTGAACTCATGCCCGCCGATGTGACGCACCCAGGGCAGTGCCAGGCTCTCGGCGCGCGACCTGCCCTGCGGCGGCACCAGCAGAAACACCCGGTTGCGCTCATCCCATTCGGCCCGGTAGATCCTGCCGTTATCCAGCTTGATGTAGTCACGCCCCTCAATCGAGTAACTGCCGCGCTTTGGCCCGCTGCTGATCGCCTCGGCACCGGTCAGGTCGACAGCCGCGCTGGCAATCCCCACACCTCGGGTTCGCTCGGGATAAAGGGCATCGTCGATGTGCAGTTGCAGTTGCGCACCGCTCAGATGTGCATGCTCGGCCGGCTGCTCCAGGCTGGTGACCGACTCATAGGTGTAGCCGCGCTGCGAGGAAAGAAAAATGCGTCGCGCATCGGTTTCCGAGACGTCATCGAGCGACAGCACGGCGATACTTTCGATTCTCGACGGGTCGCTAAAACAGGCTTCGACATGATCGATGACCGACCCCGCATGACTCAGGTAAAACTCATCGTGCAGATGCCCCGCCAGCATACCGAGATGCCTGGCAGGCGAATGGGCGAACCAGGCTTTTTCCCCTGACTTCAGGCTGACTTCAGCCATCATCAGGTTGTTGCGGGCCAGCTTCTCCTGAAGCTGACTGACCAAGGCAGCTCGCTCGCTGGCGTGCGGCGGAATGTTTTCCTGCGCGGCCAGCAGCGGCCCGTTCAGACGAAGCTGCTTGAGGATACTTTCCCCCAGGCTCAACTCCCGAGATCTCGATGCCGCCCCCCATTCAATGGTATGGCCCAGCAAGGTATTGGCCAACGCCGCCTGGTTGCGCGCAGCAAAAAGAATGGCCAGTTCCTCGGGGGTATCGAGTACATAGTATGGATTTTCCACCGAGGTAATGGACGAGGGCAGCCGCGACTTGATTTTGGCCACGGCGTCGATGTTCCTGGCGACCCACTGAGGGTTGCGTGCATAGGCTTCGTTCGCCGCTTTCGCGCCATAGAACAGCTCCAGCGCAAAGTCATCATGGGCGATGCCGTCGCGATAATCCGACTGGTCGTGCCACAGGTGAGGCAACGCCCGTTTGGGATCGGCTTGCGGGCTGATTTTCTGCAGGGTCAGGGCAACAGGCCGCTGGTCGTGCAACGTCTCGCCCGGCGCCAGCGCCAGGAAGTGCTCGATGGGCAGCGTGCCGCGATAGTGAACGCCGCGATCCGCTTCGATCACCAGTTCCTGCCCGCGGCCATCACTGAGCGTCGCCAGAACGCCGGCCACGGTTTTTCTGCCGACCAGACCTTGCAGCGTATCGCTTATCCGGACAGTCACGAACATGCCCTGAGCGGCAACAATCTGTGCCTGAATTTCAGGCTTGTAGGTCGGGATTGCGGGCAAGACCCTGGCGACGTCCATGCGGCTGCCGTCAGCGCGAATGAAGGCGGTCGTCTCAACATCGGTGCCCGCATGTTCGAGTACTTCGACATGACCCTTACGCTCGGTGACGTATTTGTGCTCGATCACGCCAAGCGCCACGCTCTGCTGGCTTGCCCTGCCATCTGCGTCGATGACCCGCACGGAGGCTGTTTCAAGTGTCACCACGCAGTTGTCATACCAGCTGACCGTGTTGGCGGGAGCCAGAAAACGCTGCGGTCGGCCGCTGAAGCCAAGCGGAAAATCTTCGGTGTGGGCAAAACGTGAAAGCTGCGGGGCGTCGACCGTTGACTGCGGATGCCTGCGCCATTGCCCTGCTTCCAGGTCCAGCGTATGCAGCGGTCGCAATTCCGTTCCCGCCAGCCCGCTGACCATCCGGCAGGCATAGCCGTTGAGCATGTAAATCTTCTCGCTTATCCCACCCAGCAGCACCGCCCGAGCACCGCCCTCGACCATCGCGTTGCCGTTCCAGTCGAGGCGCGTGACCTTTCTGCCCGTGGGCCTTTCGGATATCTGTCCATCCTCGGAGACCCGCCAGTGCGAGCTGCTTGTCGACGGCCGACGCCTCGCGAGGTGTTCGCCCTCGGCTTCGCGCTCGATGGCATCGCTGTGCTCAGGGTGTCGAGCCGTTTCGGTCAGATCAGACCTGTCAGACACGCCGTGCTCGCTGACGATCTGTTGATAATGCAGTGTCGCGGAGCGCAGCCCTTTCACCGCCGATATGCCGCAGTGCAGCGCCGAACGCAGACCGACCAGCAGAAAACCGAAGTTCTTCACCGACGCCTCGTAGTCGTTGGCCCTGATCGACTCGCCGAGGGCCTGGACCTGCTGGCTCATCGTCCAGCTGTTGGTGCCTTGCAGCATCAGCACACCCAGCACCCTGGGAGGGAGCGTGCGCAGCTTGCACAGCACCAGCTCGGCAATGATGTTGAGTGCATCCATAGCGATGCCTTCATCATTGCCGTCGTAAATATCGAACCCCAGGTTGATGAAGTTGCCCAGCACAGGAATCAGTCCGCCGACCTGATGCACCAGTTGCAGCACATGCTGCGCGCTGGTCGACATGTTCTGAATGTCATCATCGTTAGCTCGGGCACTCAACATCTGCCTGAACGCCAGAGCACTGGCTTCAAGCCTGACCTTCTCGTCGGCGCTCAATAACTCGATGCAATGAACCGGCCTGTCACTGTCCGACAGCGTAGCCCCTTCCAGAGACTGCAAACGCTCGGCGGCCGTACCGGAGCCCAGCACGAGCCGCTCGGCCTCCAGCGCCCGGTAGATTTCGGTCGCCTGGATGGCGTAGTTCTCGGCCTCGCGCTTGAACGCTGCTTGTGGTGCGGTCAGTCGAGCAGGCAGAAGGCTGTTGTTGACGAAGGCAATGTTCGCCTCGAATAAACCGGTCAGCTTCGCCTGCAACGCGTCCAGACTTGCGGTGTAACGGGTTTTATCGGCGAGCGCCTGAGCCAGCTGCCCGAGCCGTTCATCACGATTGTCGGCAAGCGCCAGCTCGCGGCGCAGGTCTTCGTCATACACCACACTCAGCAGGGTTCGATAACCAAGCGACTCTTCGTGCCTGAAGAACGTGCCGGTATTGATCCAGCCGGCCTGGTAACTGATATCGAACGAAGACCGCGCAATCACCGGCCAGCAGGATTCGTTCAGCCCCAGATAACGGCACAGTTCACGCGCCACGAACTCCGGCTGGGTCGGCTGCAGAACGACTTGCAGTCGCTGTTGGTCCTCGAGGTTCTGCGCAATCACGCTGTAATAGGCGTTGACGGAATCATTCAAGCGCCGGGTATAGGCCGCCTGACGCTGCGCGTGCGGCAACGCCGGCAGGTCCTCCTGGTAATGGGCCAGCAGATAACGGACCGCGCGCTGCAATGTCACAGCGCGGCCGGCGTCCCATTGCACCTCGCGCAGCTCCTCGGTCAGCGCCACAAACCGCGACCTGATGACGTCATAAGCGCCCAGTGCAAGCGGGTCTACGTACAGAAACGGAGGTTCTTTGCTGCGGATATCGAAGGCTTCGATGTCGATATCGCTCAGCGGATGACGACGCTGGACAGGATTGGGCACGATCACTTGCACGATCAGCCGTTCGATATTGATCGCCCCCTCGGCCTCGCCATAGCGAATGGTATTGATCATGTAAGACGACAGTTCCTGGCGCGCCACGTCTAAATATTCGGCAAGATCTTTCGCGCGCCAGGGATTGACGGTGTGCTGCTCCCGGTAGATATCCTGGTGGCCGTCGCTGTCGTAAACGACCAGTTTCAGGGTGATGCCACCGGCTTGCTGGAACATTGTCAGCAGCGCGTTTTCGTTGTCTTGCAGCGATGCACCGAAATGCCGGTAGCTGTTCAGCAAGGTGCGGCATCGACCCAGATGCCACTGCATCTCCTTCTCCAGCTCAAGGTCGATGACACCGTAATCGTCAGTGCCATGCGCCTGGACCTTGTGCTGCCGAAAGGTGTAGACCTGCGACGTATCGAGCATGAAACGCTGGTGTTCTGCCAGGGTGAAAGGCAACGCGGGCGCCATCACTGCGGGGTCGGCTTCGCGCTCTCCGGGCAACAGCGCAGTGATCGCCTGCAGCAGATCGTCTCGGGTGGCAGCCAGGGGAATGTCGACACCGTAGTAATCGAGCAGGCCGTGCAATGAGACGGTTCGATCGTCGCGAATGGCCAGAATGCACCTGGCATCTGCGGACTCCAGATGCGGCGCCAGCGGGGCCAGGCAGTCCGTGAAACGGATCACTCGCAGGTGCAGGTCTGACAGCGTGGCGTGCGCAGGTTGCCGGCCCTCGGAAATGCCCTGCAGTTGCAGCGAGTGAACCGGCCTGCCCTCATTCATCCTGACATGCAGCACACAGGTGAAAGGCTGCCTGAAGTCCACCTGAGTCGTGTTGACCAGATCAAGAACGTAGCGCAGGTCTTTAAGGCGTACCCCGGGCAACAGATCTTCATCGATATCGCCAGCAGGGTCCACGCCGGCGATAGCCCGGAGCAACACCTTGAACTGCTGCACGATAGAACCGCCAAAAGCGACGCTCGCAAACAACGGCGAGTCATCGGCCACGGCCATGAACACTCTGTTGGTCGCACAGGTGCCGGTCGTCACGTCCCGTATTCGTGCCCGCAGCGTATTCAGCAACCTGCGGTAATCGCCCCGGGTACGATCGATGCGCTCGCTTCGGACACACGACGAATGTGACTCGCGCTGATGACTCTGCGCAATATCGAACGCCGCTTTGGCCAGTTCGTGCTCGGGGCCTTCCCCCGATGCCGGCGAAGCGACAGAACGGGTAACGCGTTCTGCGCTGTCGCTGAGGGCGTTCAGGTCGTCATCGAACAGCATTGATTTCAGGGTACTCAGGAGTTCGATGTCGTCGGCCCATCGCCCGAACGAGCTGGCAGCCCCAAGTACCTGGATCTCGTCCAGTAGCGTGAAACCTTCGGGTCGGGGACGTTGCAGAATGGCGGCCAGTTGCTCGCGACCTTCAGTTGCCAGTACGAGATGAAGGCTTTCCCTGGTGGCAGCTGGCATGGAAGGAAGTGAGGTGTAGGTGTCGGTCATTGCTGATGCTCCGTGCATTCCAAATGACCGACACCATGCTGTTTCGCGGAAAAAGCGGGGTAATACATAGATGTTTCAGGACGACCCAGGTCCAGTCACCGAGCAAATACCGGACGTTGCCGTGGTTCGCGGCCCCGCCCCGGGAACAAGCTTCTGTTCCTCCAGTCAAACCCTCTGCTTCATCGCCCACTCACGGGCGGTTCGAGTTCGATAAAGGTGACGCAATGAAAACTGCACGCGCAATGGCTTTGGCAACGTTGATGGCTGTGGCGGCAAGCCCGGCATTTGCCTTCAATCTGAATGACGCCGCGAACGCGGTCTCCAATGCCACCAACGGCAATCAGAAAGCCACGGCGGCACCCGAAGTCGCGGGGCTGCTCAATACCCTGGGTACGCAGCTCAATGTCACCCCGGAACAGGCGGTTGGCGGGACGGGCGCATTGCTCGGGCTGGCGAAGAACAAACTGACCAGCACCGATTACTCGCAGTTGGCCAAGTCGGTCCCGGGCCTGGAGCAAATGTCCGGCACGTCCGCGCTGGACAGTCTGGGCGGCGCCAACGGGCTGGGCAGTCTGCTGGGCGGCAAGTCAGGCAATAGTTCGATGCTCAACAGCGCACTGGGCAACGTGCAGAGCATGGGTGATGTGAACAATGCCTTCAAGGCGTTGGGCATGGACAGCACGATGGTCAGCCAGTTTGCCCCGCTGATTCTGCAATACCTGGGACAGCAAGGTGCCAGTGGTTCGGCGTTGCAGAGTCTGAGTGGGTTATGGGGTACCGGGAGCTGAGCCGGACCTTATACGCGTAGCCTTCCTCAATATATCTCCGCTCTTGTACTGCTTTTTTTGCATAGCGCCCGAGATCATCGCACCTGCTGAATTGAAGGCCGCACCCACCATGGCGGTGCTGCGGCCTTCAGGTAATTGCCGAGCCCATTTGAAAGCAGCCGCCCCAAACGCTGTCGAGTCGTTTTTTTTCCCGGAGTACACTTGCGACGCCAGTCGCGCGTAATACTCGGCCTGCTCAAAACTCAACCCTGAGTCTCCGTGACTGGCAAAATTGCGATTCACTTGACGGAGGTTTTTGATGAAGGAAGACTGGCTGTCATTGAATGGTTCAAGCGCGTCATCAAGCCATTTTCTACTGCCTTGCAGAGGCATCGGTGAGCTAGCAGCAGGGATTAAGCCTTTGCGGGTTGTTTCAATCACATCGCCAAATTGCTCGCTGATCAGTTTTACCGACTTTAGCGCACGCGGAATGAACACTGCCAAAACCATCTGAAATACTTGCCCCGTCGGATCGACGTTATTGACAGGGTCTCCTCCACAGTAGGCATAACCATTTATCCCGCCCTCACCAAACGGGCTCAGCGTATCCGGGCTGTTAAAGCGCATCAGCGTCGGGTTGAACGCGCGAAGTCCATTGCCCAGCAAGTAATGTCCAGTGATCGGATCAATCGTCTGCCCTGTAAAGCCTGGTACGTCCGGTGCAGCTGTTTGCAGGGATCGCCTGCCATAAGGGCTGTAGACAAACGCCTGATTGCGCATGGCATCAAGGCTGTGCAGCACCGAGCTGGCTTGATCTGTCGCAAGCAGATCGAACTGGAGCTGATCAGATTCCACACGGCGCAATGCCAGTAAAAGATCCTCTGTCTGAACGACAGACTGGCGGGAAGTGCCCTGTATTGCTGTGGTCAGGCGGTTGTTTCGATAGAAACGCCTGACGACCTCCTGCCCCGCTGGCACTATGCTTGCCAGTCGGTCCAGTCCGTCGTAACGGTATAAGCCGATCAGCGAAACATCGGGCGATGACATGAGAGCGGATTCCGGCAACATTAAAGGCCAGTCTCATCCGCCCGTTTCGCCTCGTCTACCTGTCAGAACTGTCAGTGCCCGGGCAACTCCAGCCGCAACGCCGCAATACGCGCGTCCTTTTCGTCCCAGAGCTGATTGACCCAGCCCTGCACTTTCTCGCGAAATACAGGGTCGTTTTCGTAATCGCCCTGCCACAGCGCCGGGTCCAGTTCACGGGTCTTGATATCGACGATCACTTTGGAGACCCGACCGCAGAGCATGTCCCAGAAACCGGGAATGCCTGAATCGGGATAGACGACCGTGACGTCCAGAATGGCATCGAGTTGCTCGCCCATTGCCGCCAGCACGAAGGCTACGCCGCCGGCCTTGGGTTTGAGCAGATGGGTGTAGGGAGAGCCCTGGGCGGCATGTTTGGCTGCAGTGAAGCGCGTGCCTTCCAGGTAGTTGACGATGGTCACCGGCTGGCGCTTGAACAGCTCGCAGGCAGCCTTGGTGATTTCCAGGTCCTTGCCCTTGAGCTGCGGATGCTTCGCCAGGAACGCCTTGCTGTAACGCTTCATGAACGGGTAGTCCAGCCCCCACCATGCGAGGCCCAGCAGCGGTACCCAGATCAGTTCCTTTTTCAGGAAGAACTTGAAGAACGGCGTGCGCCGGTTGAGTGCCTGGACCAGCGCGGGAATATCCACCCACGACTGATGATTGCTGATGACCAGATAGGAGGTGTCACCACGCAGCCCCTCATCGCCACGAATGTCCCACTGCGTCGGTATGCAGGTGGCGAAGATGACCTTGTCGATCTCGGCCCAGGTTTCGGCGATCCACATCACCGCCGCTGAACAGCGATCGCGCATCCGGCCTCTGAACAACAGCTTGAGCAACGCAAAAATCAATAGCGGACCGATAAGCAGCAGCGTATTGATCAGTAACAGCAGGGCAACAAAACAGCCGGTGAACAGACGGCGCATGACGGACTCTTGAAGGTTCAGGGGCGGCAATAATAAAGATCCTCGCGTTTTACGCCAATTACACAGGTACTTACAAATGTTTCACGTGTCGGCCTTTATGCTGACGCCACATTTATCCTGACGAACCTACTGCAGGTTCGCTGTCTAAAACCGGGCGCCAATCGGGCGCTGACTATTGCGAGGAACCTCCCACGTGAAACCGATCCTGGCGCTATTGTCTTTGCTGGCCCTGCCGGTCATGGCCGCTGAACCGACGTTGTATGGTCGCTACGAGAACATCAAGGTTGCGGAAATAGGCCAGACCTTCAAGGCCAAGATGGACACCGGCGCACTGACCGCCTCGCTGTCGGCTAAGGACATCGAGTTGTTCAAGCGCGATGGTGATGACTGGGTACGTTTCCGCCTGGCAACCAAGGGTGCAGACAACAAGGTGTATGAGCACAAGGTGTCGCGGATCAGCAAGATCAAGGGGCGTGCAGAAGGTGACGACGATGACGACGAAAGCATCAACCCTGCCAAGCGCCCCGTCGTTGACCTGGAACTGTGCCTGGGCGACAAGAAGCGTACGGTCGAGGTCAACCTGGTGGACCGCAGCCACTTCAACTTCCCACTGTTGATCGGCGCCAAGGCATTGCGTGAGTTCGACGCCGCAGTCAATCCGGCCCGTCGTTATACCGCTGACGAGCCTGATTGCTGAGGTTGTTCACAGCCTTCAGCTACCGTGCCGTGCGGCGCAGACCTGTGACGCAGAGCATCACCCACGGCATTCCCACGCTGGAGCGTGAGGAACGATACCGCCCGCGAGAACACCATCGTACCCATGCTCCGCGTGGGTATGCATTTCTGGACGCTCCGCGTCCTGGCTGACTGTGCGGCGCGGCGCAGATCTGTGACGCAGAGCGTCACCCACGGCACTCCCACGCTGGAGCGTGAGGAACGATAGCCGCCCGCGAGAACACCATCGTGCCCATGCTCCGCGTGGGTATGCATTTCTGGACGCTCCGCGTCCTGGCTTGACTGTGCAGCGCGGCGCAGATCTGTGANGCTGGAGCGTGAGGAACGATAGCCGCCCGCGAGAACACCATCGTACCCATGCTCCGCGTGGGTACGCATTTCTGGACGCTCCGCGTCCTGGCTTGACTGTGCAGCACGGCGCAGATCTGTGACGCAGAGCGTCACCCACGGCATTCCCACGCTGGAGCGTGAGGAACGATAGGTGACCGTAAGAACACCATCGTACCCATGCTCCGCGTGGGTATGCATTTCTGGACGCTCTGCGTCCTGGCTTGACTGTGCAGCGCGGCGCAGATCTGTGACGCAGAGCGTCACCCACGGCATTCCCACGCTGGAGCTTGAGGAACGATAGCCGCCCGCGAGAACACCATCGTACCCATGCTCCGCGTGGGTATGCATTTCTGGACGCTCTGCGTCCTATCCCGAATGTGCGGCGCGGCGCAGATCTGTGACGCAGAGCGTCACCCACGGCACTCCCACGCTGGAGCGTGAGGAACGATAGCCGCCCGCGAGAACACCATGGTACCCATGCCCCGCGTGGGTATGCATTTCTGGACGCTCCGCGTCCTATCCCGAACGTGCGGCGCGGCGCAGATCTGTGACGCAGAGCGTCCCCCACGGCATTCCCACGCTGGAGCATGAGGAACGATAGCCGCCCGCGAGAACACCATCGTACCCATGCTCCGCGTGGGTATGCATTTCTGGACGCTCTGCGTCCTGGCTTGACTGTGCAGCGCGGCGCAGATTGACTCAGACCGGCGGCTGGGTCGCGATCATCGACGGGCGTTGACTGACGTCCAGGTACCAGGCGGCCAGTCGCGGATAAGTGCTGCGCCAGTTCAGATCCGGCTGGCGGAAATCCAGATAGCCGAGCGCCGCGGCGACGCTGATCGATGCGACATCGAACGACGTGCTGAGCTCGGTGACCGCATCGCTTTCGAAGTAATGCAGCGAGCGTTCAATCTTCTGCTGCTGGTTGTCCAGCCACTGATCCCAGTGTTTTTCCTGCGGACGCAAGGCGGTTTCATAGCGGATCAGCACCGCTGCATCCAGCACCGCATCGGCCAGCGAGGCCAGGGTCATGCGCCTCCAGCGTGCCGAACCTTCCCGTGGGATCAGTGGCAGGCCCACGTGCTGATGGTCGAGGTAATCAAGAATCACCCGGCTGTCATGAATGACGTTGCCGTCGGCCAGCCTTAACGCGGGAAGTTTGCCGGCCGGGTTGTCTTCATTGAGCTCGGCAGACGGGCTGACCGGTGTCAGTACTGTGGTCTGCAACTCGACGCGATCGAGCTGAGCGGTTTCATGCAGCATCACCATCACCTTGCGGGCGAAGGGCGAAGCGGCGTTGAAGTACAACGTCATCGTGGGCGCTGACATGGGTATTCCTCGAATGAGACAGGATCCTAGACTAGTCAGCCTGTGCTGTGCATGCAATCAGCGCTTCAATCAACCGCGCCGTACCAGCAAGCCCTTGATACTCAACAGGGCCGCCGTCCCCATGCCCAGCCACGCCAGCGTATCCCACCAGCCGTCACCCAATAGCGCAGCGAACAGCCCACCGCCGATAAGCAGCGCTATGACGGCGGGTATCGCAAAGGTCTTCCAGAATCGCGATGGCTTCGAACTCATTGCGCCACCTGAGCCTGAACAGCACTCACCGAGCGCGCGGCACGACGCCTCACCCACCACAGATAAACGCCGCTGCCGAGTACGATGATGGTCAGCACGTCCAGCACCGCCCAGAGAATCTTCATCGGCATGCCGCCGTAATCACCGAAATGCAGCGGTTGCGACATCCCCAGTGCGTCCATGTACCAGGGACGTTCGACCACGGCGGTGACGTGCAGGGTCTGGGCGTCGATCAGCACCGGTGTGGCGAGGTGCGCAGTCAAGTGTGTATTGCCTTTGAGGAACACCGCGTAATGATGCTCGCTGGAGAAGCGCGTGCCGGGGAAGGCGATGAAATCGGCCTGCATGCCGGGCGCAGCGGATTCGGCAATTTCCAGCAATCGAGTCGCCGGGGCGCGCTGGGTCAATGGCGGCGCGTCCTTGTAAGGGGCGATCATGGTGGCCAGCGCATCGTTGCGCCAGGAGGCAATCAGCAGATCGGCGCAGGCGCTGATCACCCCGGTCACGCCGACCACCAGCGCCCAGGTCAATGTCACTACGCCAATCAGGTTGTGCAGGTCCAGCCAGCGCGTACGCCTGGATTTATTGACCCGCACCTGACCGAACTCCAGCTTGCGCATGAACGGCGCATACAGCACGGTCCCGGAAACGATCGCCACCACGAACAGCAAGCCCATGAACGCCAGCAACAGTTTGCCGGGCAGATTGGCGTACATGTCTACGTGCAGGCGCAGCATGACCATCATGAAGCCGCCGTTGGCAGAAGGCATCTCCAGTGCCTCACCGGTGCGCGCATCGAGGGCGAAGGTGTGCGAGGAGTTGGGCTCGGTGCCGGCGGTTGCAGCGGTGATTGCCATGACGCCATTGGGGTCTTCATCGTCCCAGCCAAAATACTGCATCACCTCGCCGGGGCGATGCGCTTCGGCAGCCCTGGCCAGTTGCTCCAGGTCCAGGCGTGGCGTATCGGCAGGCATCTCTTTGTAATGCGGAGCGTCGCCAAGCAGATGATCGATTTCATGATGAAAGATCAGCGGCAGGCCGGTGACAGCCAGCATCAACAGGAACAGGGTGCAAATCAGGCTGCTCCAGGTATGCACGATGGACCAGCGGCGCACGGTTTGGCTTTTCATGGTTTATCCACAGACGAAGAGACGCAGCGCTGGGCGCGTCCCCGAAATGACTTGTAAGACTAAGCCGCTCGAAACCGAAAAAGTGTCAGGGCGATCCGTTGTCCGCATGAAAGGGTATGTTTCAGAGTTTTGCCGGAGGGGTGCCGGGCTGTTGATCCCTGGGCAGCACCGACACCCACCACGCAGTGTGTTGCTCGATCTGCACAGGCAAGGTCGGCAACAGCGCCTTGAGTGCCAGGTCGGTGTCTTGCAACGGGAAGGTGCCGGTGACGCGCAGATCGGCCACCTTCGGGTCGACGCCCAGATGTCCTGTCCGGTAACGCCCCAGTTCAGCGAGCATGTCTGCCAACCGCGCGTTGTCCACCACCAGCATGCCGCGCGTCCAGGCGTCGACGCCGGAAGGCATGCCAAGCAACGGGCCAAGTCCGTTGCGGGTCAATAGCACCTGTTGGCCCTCGCGCAGAACCTGTTCACCGGAAGCATTACGCGGGTGGGCGACAACCGCCGATTGCAACACGCTGAGCAGGGTTCCATCGGACTCGCGCCGGACCAGAAAACGCGTCCCCAGGGCGCGCATCTTTCCATCCGCCGTCTCGACGATGAAGGGCCGCGGGTCGTCATGATCGCCGGTCTGCACCAGTATTTCACCGTCCTGCAGAATGACCCGACGTTGCTGCGCATCGAAGCGCACATCGATTGCGCTGTGGGTGTTCAGGCGAATCAGGGTGTTGTCCGCCAGACGCACGTCGCGCTGTTCACCGGTGGCGGTGCGCTGGTCGGCAAGCCAGTAATCGATCGGCAGATAGCGATCGCCGACGAACAATGCCAAGCCCAAGGCCATGAACACTCCGGCCAGACCGCCACCGAGCTTGCGCAACCTGTGTCGCAGGGCACCCGGTGACTGTTGCAAGGCCTTGCAGGCCGGACCTGCGGGCAAAGCAAAGCGCTGATTGACCATGCCCAACTGGCTCCAGGCCCGGGCATGCTCTTCGTCGGCGGCCAGCCAGCGCGCCAGCTCGGCGTCATTGCCGCCGTTGCTGTCCATGTTCAGTTGCCACTCGATGGCCGCATTGAGCACACGGGCAGAGACCGGTCTGGTGTTCACGTCGGCTCACCGTAGAGCGCCACGTAGCACTGACGCATGGCCTGAGCCAGGTACTGCCTGACGCGCGAGACCGAAACGCCCAGCTGCTCGGCAATCTCGGCGTGACTCATGCCGTCGAGGCGACTGTACAGAAAAGCTGCACGCGCTTTGCTGGACAGTGTGCCGAGCATGCGGTCGATGGCCTTGAGGTCTTCCACAATCAGCAGCTGCTCTTCCGGAGAGGGCTGCTCGGCCTCGGGCACCTGCATCAATTCCCCGAGGTAAGCCTGCTCCAGCGCAGCGCGTCGGAAGTGATCGAACATCAACCCTTTGGCGACGGTTGCCAGGAAAGCACGCGGTTCTCTGGGCGCAAGCAATTCATGGCGCCCCAGCAAGCGCACGAACGTGTCCTGACTCAAATCCTGAGCACGTTGCGGGCAGGCGACATTGCGTCTGAGCCAGGCCAGCAGCCAGCCGCGATGATCGCGATACAGCGCACCAACGATCTCGCTATGAGTGCTTGGGACTGACGACACGAATGGCCTCGATGAGAAAGTTCTAACTAAAGAGAATCATTCGCGATTGTGGCAGAGCGGAGGGGTAGTGGCAATTCGCGTCTGTCGGGAGGAGGGTCTGAATCGAGCGGGTTCTCGTCCCCACGCGGGAGCGTGAGGAACGAGAATCTCGTAACTATCGTGCCAATGCTCCAGTGTGGACATGCATTCCACGCTGGAGCATGCACAACGCAAGGCGTCCCGGGAGGACGCCTGGTCGTCGGATCAGGCCTGGTGGCTGATCTCGCGCAGCGGCTTGCCACGTGCCGGCTTGTCGCCTGCGACGAAGTAGTCGGCCGTGCTGCGTGGCAGAGGCTGACGACCACGGATCTTGTCGGCGATTTTCTCGGCGATCATGATCGTCGGTGCATTCAGGTTACCGGTGGTGATGATCGGCATGATCGAGGCATCGACCACGCGCAGGCTTTGCAGGCCATGCACGCGACCCTGACCATCGACAACCGCCATCTCGTCGGTGCCCATCTTGCACGAGCAGGACGGGTGATAAGCCGTTTCGGCATGCTCACGCACGAACTGGTCCAGCGCCTCGTCGGACTGCACGTCGATGCCAGGGCTGATTTCGCGGCCACGGTACGGGTCCAGCGCCGGTTGCTGCATGATCTCGCGAGTCAGGCGGATGCCGTCACGGAACTCCTGCCAGTCCTGCTCGCTGGCCATGTAGTTGAACAGGATGCTCGGGTACTCGCGCGGGTCTTTGGATTTGACCTGCACACGACCACGGCTCGGCGAACGCATGGAGCCGACGTGAGCCTGGAAACCGTGCTCCTGAACGCCCTTGGTGCCGTTGTAGTTAATCGCCACCGGCAGGAAGTGGTACTGAATGTTCGGCCATTCGAACGCTTCGCTGGAGCGAATAAAACCACCGGCTTCAAACTGGTTGCTCGCGCCGATACCTGTACCGAGGAACATCCACTCGGCACCGATGGCCGGCTGGTTCCACCACTTCAGCGAAGGATACAGCGACACCGGCTGGGTGCAGGCGTACTGCAGGTACATCTCCAGGTGATCCTGAAGGTTCTGGCCAACGCCCGGCAGGTCATGAACCACCGGGATATCCAGCTTGTTCAGCACTTCGGCCGGGCCGACGCCGGAACGCTGGAGAATCTGTGGCGAAGCGATCGCGCCGCCACACAGCAGCACTTCCTTGCGGGCACGGGCCTGGATGCGCGTGTCGCTGTCGCCCACCAGGTAGGCCACGCCGACGGCACGCTTGCCTTCGAACAGAATGCGATCGGTCAGCGCGTGAGTGACGATGGTCAGGGTCGAGCGCTTCTTGGCCTCGTCCAGATAACCACGGGCGGTACTGGCGCGACGACCGTTAGGCGTCACGGTGCGGTCCATCGGACCGAAACCTTCCTGCTGATAACCGTTGAGGTCGTCAGTGCGCGGGAAACCGGCTTGCACGCCCGCCTCGACCATCGCGTGGAACAGCGGATTGTTGCCCGCCTTGGGCGTGGTCACGCTGACCGGACCTTCACCACCGTGGTAATCATTCGGACCGATGTCGCGGGTTTCGGCCTTGCGGAAGTACGGCAGGCAGTCGAGGTAGCTCCAGTCTTCGAGACCTGGCTCCTTGGCCCAGCCGTCGTAGTCCATCGCGTTGCCGCGGATATAGCACATGCCATTGATCAGCGATGAGCCGCCCAGGCCTTTACCGCGACCGCATTCCATCCGGCGGTTGTTCATGTGCGGCTCTGGCTCGGTCTCGTAGGCCCAGTTGTAGCGACGGCCCTGCAGCGGGAATGCCAGGGCGGCAGGCATCTGGGTACGGAAATCCAGACGGTAGTCCGGGCCACCGGCTTCGAGCAGCAGAACGGTGACGCCTGCGTCTTCGGTGAGACGGGCTGCCAGGGTGTTACCGGCCGAGCCGGCACCAATGATGATGTAGTCGTATTCGGATTGAGTCGTCATAGAGGCTCCCTCATAGAGCTGCGAGTTTCAAGCCTTGGCCGCAAGCAGAAGCCGCCAGGCGATACTCGTGAAAATGGGGTGCGGCAGGCAGCTTTTGAGTGCGTCTGCTTGAGGCCTGCCGCGTGCCACTGAAACCGTGCTTAGAAAACCGAGGCGTAATCGCCCAGTTCGATCTGTACCGACTTGATGCGCGTGTACTGGGCCAGCGAGCTGATGCCGTTCTCACGGCCGACGCCCGACTGCTTGTAACCGCCGACCGGCATTTGTGCCGCCGACTCGCCCCAGGCGTTGATCCAGCAGATACCGGCTTCCAGCAGATGAATCACACGGTGGGCGCGGTTCAGGTCACGGGTCACGATGCCTGCGGCCAGACCGAAGTCGGTGTCGTTGGCGCGGCGCACCACTTCATCTTCGGTGTCGTAACCGAGGATGCTCATCACCGGGCCGAAGATTTCTTCACGCACGATGGTCATCTCGTCGGTGCAGTCGGTGAACACGGTCGGCGCAACGAACGCGCCTTTGTCGAACACACCGCCGGTCAGGCGATCGCCGCCGCACAACAGACGTGCGCCCTGCTCTTTGCCCTTGGCGATATAGCCCAGCACGCTTTCCATGTGCTCGAAGCTGACCAGCGGGCCGAAATTGATGTTTTCGTCTTCCGGGTTACCGGCGCGGATGCGCTTCACACGCTCGAGGATCTTCGCTTCGAACTCGGCTTTCAGGGCATTCGGCACGAACACGCGGGTGCCGTTGGTGCAGACCTGGCCGGAGCTGTAGAAGTTGGCCATCATCGCGATGTCAGCGGCGCGATCCAGATCGGCATCGTCAAACACGATCAGCGGTGACTTGCCGCCCAGTTCCATGGTCACTTCCTTGAGCGACGAGCTCGAGGCGCTGGCCATGACTTTCTTGCCGGTGTCGGTGCCGCCGGTGAAGGAGACTTTCTCGATGCGCGGGTGCTCGGTGATCCAGGTGCCGACTTCACGGCCGCTGCCGGTCAGCACGTTGAATACGCCGTTCGGTACACCCGCTTCGGTGTAGATTTCTGCCAGCTTCAGGGTGGTCAGCGAAGTGACTTCACTCGGCTTGAAGATCATCGCATTGCCGGCCGCCAGAGCCGGGGCGGATTTCCACAGTGCGATCTGGATCGGGTAGTTCCAGGCGCCGATACCGGCTACCACACCCAGCGGCTCGCGGCGGGTGTACACGAAGGAGGAATCGCGCAGCGGGATCTGCTCGCCTTCGATGGCCGGCACCAGACCTGCGTAGTATTCCAGCACGTCGGCGCCGGTCACGATATCCACGTAGCGGGTTTCGGAGATGGCCTTGCCGGTATCCAGGGTTTCCAGGGCGGCCAGTTCATCGTTGCGCTCGCGCAGGATGTCGACGGCACGGCGCAGGATGCGCGAGCGCTCGACCGCAGTCATGGCGGCCCAGATTTTCTGACCCTTTTCGGCCGCGACGACGGCGCGCTCGACATCGTCCTTCCCGGCGCGCTGGATCTGCGCCAGGACTTCGCCGTTCGCCGGGTTGATGGCGTCGAAGGTTTCAGGGTTGCTGGCATCGACATAACCGCCATCGATGTAAAGTTTCTGCAGTTCAAAACGGGCCATAAAGTCCTCGCAAATTCAGTGGGGGGCGATGACTGCTTTCAGTGTGCCGGGTTGGTTCGGCAACAGGCTTATACAGTCGCTCGGTGAGGAGCTTCGAAAGCTTCAGCTCGCCGATTTCGCCAATTGAAAATCCATGTACTCGTAAGCGATCCGTTGCGCTTGCTCGGTGTCGAATGCATCGCCTGACAGCGCGCCTCTCAGCCACAACCCGTCTATCAGGGCTGCCAGCCCGCGGGCGGCGCTGCGTGCCTGTTCCAGTGGCAAGGTGCGGCGGAACTGACAGCACAGGTTCGAATACAAACGGTGGTCGTTGATACGCTGCAATCGGTGCAGCGAAGGGTGATGCATGCTGGTCGCCCAGAAGGCCAGCCAGGTTTTCATGGCCGGGCCGCTGACCTGACTGGCGTCGAAGTTGCCTTCGATGATCACTTGCAGGTGAGCCCTGGGGCTGTCTTCGGTCAGCGCCTGACGGCGTTCGCGGACGTTCTGGATCAAGGCGTTCATCAGGTGCCGCATCGTGGCAGCGATCAGGCCGTTCTTGTCCTGAAAATAGTGACTGATGATGCCGTTTGATACGCCTGCCAGCCGCGCAATCAAGGCAATGCTGGCGTCACCCATACCGACCTGATCGACCGCAGTCAGCGTGGCCTGGATCAACTGTTGGCGGCGGATGGGTTGCATTCCGACCTTGGGCATTGGCGCGATTCTCCCGGGTGTCTGCAGTGATCGTTGTATCGAAATGACGGGGCCAGTCTAAAGATTTTTTATTGAACGATCAATCAATAAAAAAAAGAGGCGCGTTTTCACTGCCTGTCGGGCAGTCTGAATCCGTCCAGCCATCACTTTGCGGCAAGGCACAGATCTGTGACGCGGAGCGTCACGCAAGGCATTCCCACGCTGGAGCGTGCGGAACGATAGGATCTACAACTATCGTGCCCATGCTCCGCGTGGGTATGCCGTTCTGGACGCTCCGCGTCCTCCCTTGAGCAGGTGGCGCGGCTTGGATCTGTGACGCGCAGAGCGTCACGACAGGCATTCCCACGCTGGAGCGTGAGGAACGATGACCTCAACTATCGTGCGACGCTCCGCGTCGCATGCCGCTCTGGACGCTCTGCGTCCGCTCTTCAGCGCCGGAACAGTTCAATCCTGCAAAACCACATCCGCCAGCTCAACAATCGCTTCCTGCCGCTCAGCCTGATTCGGTTTGGGATGTGGGTTGAGCGTCGACCACTGCGGGTGGGCGCGGGCTCGGGAGAGGGGTTCGGGGATTTTGCCTTTGCGCCAGGTCTTGTCCTGCGGTGTGGTCAGTTCGATGCTGTGCAAGGCAGCGTGGCCCCTGACACCCAGCGCCAGCAGCAAGTGACGCTGACGCAGGGCAAGCAGGCGCAGCACCGCATCATCGACGGTCAGTTCTCTGCGCCCCTTGAGCTTGCCGAGCAACCGGCCGCCGTAGCTGCGCGCGGTGGATAACGCACCACCGGCAATCGCTCCGACCAGCGCCGCCGCACCCAGCGTCACGCCGCCGACCATCAGGTCGACCCCTGCCCCGGCCGCCGCGCCAGCCGCCACGCCGCCGCCAACGCGCACGCCCATCAACTTCAGGGTTTCCGGGTTGAACAGGTCATCGCCCCAACGGCCGTCCATCAACGGCAAATCGCTGCTGGACACATCATCCTTGCGAAACGCATACAGCTTGAGCAGCGCCTCGACGCACTGCTGTTCGCGCTGCCGAACCGCCTTGCGCAGCGCTTCCACGGCCTGCTGCTCCTGGTCGGCGGTGGTTTCGACACTGCGTCGGCACGCTGCGCAATCAATCAGCAGCTCGGCGATCAGGCGAGCAGCGCTGTGGCGTTTGGCCGAGCGCTGTTTTTCCTGATCATCAATCAGCCGTTCAAGCCGCGGCCGCGCGCTTTCCAGCAACAGCGCCAGGCTTTCATACAGACGACGACCGCCATCTTCCGGGGGCGCTACGCTGTCGAAACGTACCAGCGCATGCAGGCCCAAGCGGGAAAGCGCTTCGCGCCATTCCGGCTCGCGGTGCTGCTGCGCACTGACGAAATTCAGCACCGGTAGCAGCGGCTTGCCACAGCTCGCCAATACCGCCAGCTCGTCACGGTATTTGGCCAGCACCGGCTCACGTGCATCGATCACATACAGACCTGCGTCCGAGTCGAGCAACTGGCGCATGACCTTGGCCTCTTGCTCAAAACGCTGGCGTGCCTCGCTGCCCTCCAGAAAACGCGCCAGTCGTGCCGGCCCGTCCAGACGCTCGCCGGGGCGGTCCAGGCGCTCCAGATAATCGAGCAGCGCAATGGCGTCTTCCAGACCCGGCGTGTCGTACAGCTCGACCACGGCCTGACCGTCCACAGAAAGGCGCGCGCCCTCGACATGGCGAGTCGTACTGGGACGATGGGACACTTCGCCGAAGCTGACATCACCGGTCAACGTACGCAGCAGCGAGGTCTTGCCGACATTGGTATGACCGACCACCGCCAGCTTGATCGCACGAGTGCCGTCTGCTTCAGTCATGGCCTGTCTCCAGCCAGTTCAAGGGCACAGTGTCGGCGTGCGGCAACTGCAATTGATCCAGCGCGACGTGCCAGTCGCCGAGGCGCTCAGGGTCAAGCCTCTGCCCGGCAGGCGCGGGCAGCAGCCAGATGCGCGCTGCACCGGCGCAGCGTGCCAGTTCGGCGATCAACGCCAGACTGCCACGGTCCGGCGAACGGCGCGGGTCGCAGGCGATCACTATGCGCGCAGGCGGATACTGGGTCAGTTGCTCCAGCAGTTTGTGGCGCGACTCACGGCTGTCGAGAATGCCTGCATCGGCCACACCCGACGGCAGCGCTGGCGGCCAGACCTGCTGATCATCCAGCTCGATGGCCACTAACAAGGCGCCATTGCTTTCAACAGCCCCCAGGCCGGACTGCACCTGATGCAGCGCAGCAGGTTCGGCATCGTTGACACCCAGGCGCTCGCTGCTGGGCATCAGGCGCTCACGCAATTCAAGGTATTCGGGCAAATCCAGATCAAGGCGCAGCGCCGCCCTGCCCTGCTTCCAGCGCCACAGGCAGAAACCGGCCAGCAACAGACGCGGCACGATGCCGTACACCAGCAACACACTCACCAGCCACGCCGCCCAGGCCTGACGCGCATTCTCGATACTCAACGCGCCATTGCCGCTGGCACGAATCATGGTTTCGTCCGGCACGCTGAACCCCAGCCATGCCGGGACGGTACTGAGCGTCTGGGTAAGGCTGACAAACGTGTCGCTGCTCAGAATGGTGGTTTCCCAGACAAACCCGTAACGCCGGGTCGCCATCAGCATCAACAGCAACAGCAGCGCAGTGAGTAACGCCAGCAGCCACAGGCTGTGAACCACCAGCCCGAGCGCCCAGCGATTCAGGCGCTGGCGTTGCAGCAGCAAAACCAGCGCGGGGGCGAGTTGTGCGGCCTGGGCGTCACGGGCGAGCTTTTCACTCAGCCACAGCCACACCCGGCCCAGCCCGGTATTACTGCGCCCGGCGAAGATCAGGCCCAGCGCCCAGGTCAGCAACAGCACAAGGTTCAGCCCAAGCAGACTGCCCAGCGCCCAGAACACATTGACCGGTGCCTGCCCGTCGCCCATTGCGGCGAACGCCAGGCCCGCGCCACTGATGACCGCGAGCACTGCCAGCGCAATCAACGCCAGCCGTGCGCCCTGCTTCCAGTGATGCAGCGCGCCAAGCATGCCGTCGCGCTGCGCCAGGCCGAGGGCACGGTGGGTAATGCGCGCAGTCAGGTCGCCTCCGGCAGCGCGGGCACGGCGATTGGCTTCCAGATCATCCAGCACGCCAGCCTGCTGTTCACGCAGGCGCACGGCTTCGGTCAGCCAAAGGGTATCGAGGGGGGTCAGTGCAGTCACACAGTGTCTCTTGATTGAATTCAGCGGTGAGCATAACCGCAGTCATGGGACTGAGCACGGCGCATGTCAGTTCATTCGCCTGCCCTGCGACCTCTGATATCCTCGCGGCATGAAAACTCATCTCCCCCTCAGCCTGATTGCCGCCCTCGGTGAAAACCGAGTGATTGGCGTCGACAATTCCATGCCCTGGCATTTGCCGGGGGATTTCAAATACTTCAAGGCCACGACGCTCGGCAAGCCGATCATCATGGGCCGCAAGACCTGGGATTCGTTGGGCCGCCCGCTGCCCGGCCGCCTCAACCTGGTGGTCAGCCGCCAGACTGACCTGCAGCTTGAAGGCGCGGAAGTCTTCGCTTCGCTGGACGCCGCCGTTGTGCGTGCCGAGCAGTGGGCGCAGGAACAGGGTGTCGACGAGGTGATGCTGATCGGCGGCGCGCAGCTTTACGCCCAAGGCCTCCCTCAGGCCGATCGCCTGTACCTGACTCGCGTGGCGCTGAGCCCTGATGGCGACGCGTGGTTTCCGGAGTTCGATACCGCGCAGTGGGCGCTGGTATCCAACACCGAAAACGCCGCCGTCGATGGCAAGCCTGCCTACAACTTCGAAGTCTGGGAACGCGTCTGATCAGCGGTTTTCGGGGCAACTGCAACCGATGACGAAAAACTGCAACAAAAGTGTCGTTTTTGGTTTCACCGTCGCAAATAAAGGGGCAAACGGCGTCATTTGGCCTTTTTCGGGTCGCTGACGTACTTTTGCCTTCACAATAATTTGTTACGGTCTGCCCCTTCGTTTTTTCGACAAGGGGAAATCGCCTATGAAACTCGTGCCAAAACTGTTGGCCGCTGCCGTCTGCTTCGGGCTTGCCAGCCAGGCTATCGCGGCCACCGAACTGAAGCATTGGCCCGAGCCTGCCGCCAAGGCGCTCGACGCAATGATTGCGGCGAATGCCAACAAGGGCAATTACGCGGTCTTCGACATGGACAACACCAGCTATCGCTTCGACCTCGAAGAAGCGTTGTTGCCGTACATGGAAAACAAAGGCCTGATCACCCGCGAAACACTCGATCCCTCGCTGAAGCTGATCCCCTTCAAAGACACCGCCGAGCACAAGGAAAGCCTGTTCAGTTACTACTATCGTCTTTGCGAAATAGACGACATGGTCTGCTACCCGTGGGTCGCGCAGGTGTTTTCCGGCTTTACGCTTCAGGAGCTCAAGGGCTACGTCGATGAGCTGATGGCGCTGAAAAAGCCGATCCCTGCGACCTACTACGAAGGCGACACCGTCAAGCAAATCAACGTCGAGCCGCCGCGGGTATTCACCGGGCAGGCCGAGCTGTACAACAAGCTGATGGAAAACGGCATCGAGGTGTATGTGATGACCGCGGCGTCGGAAGAGCTGGTACGCATGGTCGCTGCCGATCCGAAGTATGGCTACAACGTCAAACCACAGAATGTGATCGGCGTGAGCACGCTGCTCAAGGACCGCAAGACCGGCGAGCTGACCACCGCACGCAAGCAGATCACGGCGGGTAAGTATGATCCGAAAAGCAATATGGGCCTGGAGCTGACGCCTTATCTGTGGACCCCGGCGACCTGGATGGCCGGCAAGCAGGCGGCCATTCTGACTTACATCGATCAGTGGAAAAAGCCGGTCCTGGTCGGCGGCGACACCCCGACCAGCGACGGTTACATGCTGTTCCACAGCGTCGACGTGAGCAAGGGCGGCGTGCACTTGTGGATCAACCGCAAGGACAAATACATGACCCAGCTCAACGGCATGATCAAGGACAATGCCGAAGCTCAGGCCAGGGAGAAACTGCCGGTTACGGCGGACAAGAACTGGGTGATCGTCAAGCCGGACGAGATTCAGTAAGCGGCACAACATCGCGGGATTGCGGGTTGTTACCAACCCGCAATCCCGGTCAGTCGACTTTCTCGAACTTCAGATCCCAGACGCCGTGTCCGAGCTTCTCGCCACGGCGCTCGAACTTGGTGATCGGCCGTTCCGCAGGGCGCGGGACGTACTGGTTGTCTTCAGCCTGGTTGCGATAACCGGGCGCCACGCTCATCACTTCCAGCATGTATTCCGCGTAAGGCCCCCAATCGGTGGCCATGTGGAACACCCCGCCGACCTTCAGCTTGCTGCGCACCAGTGCGGCGAATTCAGGCTGCACGATGCGCCGCTTGTGGTGACGACTCTTGTGCCACGGGTCCGGGAAGAACAGCATCAGGCGATCCAGGCTGTTATCCGCGACGCAGCGGTTCAGCACTTCGATGGCGTCGCAATCATAGACGCGCACATTGGTCAGCCCTTGGGTCAGGACGCCGTTGAGCAGCGCGCCTACGCCTGGAGAGTGCACCTCGACACCGATGAAGTCGTGCTCGGGAGCCGCAGCCGCCATTTCCAGCAGCGAGTGGCCCATGCCGAAGCCGATTTCCAGCGTACGCGGCGCAGAGCGACCGAACACCTGATCGAAATCCACCGGCGTGTCGGTCAGCGACAGGCCATACAACGGGAGGCCTTGATCGAGGCCGCGCTGCTGACCTTCGGTCATGCGGCCGGCTCGCATCACGAAACTCTTGATGCGGCGGTGCGGGCGCTCTTCGCCTTCTTCGACAGCAGGCGACTCTGGGTGCGGAACGTGCGAATCAGTCATCAACGGGCTCTTACTTGATCAGGCCATCCAGCGGCGAAGACGCGCTGGCATAGAGTTTTCGTGGCATGCGCCCGGCGAGGTAGGCCAGACGACCGGCAATTACGGCGTGTTTCATGGCTTCAGCCATCATCACCGGCTGCTGGGCGTGGGCGATGGCCGAGTTCATCAATACGGCTTCACAGCCCAGCTCCATCGCGATGGTGGCGTCGGAGGCAGTACCGACACCGGCATCGACCAGCACCGGCACTTTGGTTTCTTCGAGAATGATCTGCAGGTTGTACGGGTTGCAGATGCCCAGACCGCTGCCGATCAGGCCGGCCAGCGGCATGATCGCGATACAGCCGATTTCGGCCAGCTGGCGGGCGATGATCGGGTCATCACTGGTGTAGACCATCACGTCGAAGCCGTCCTTGACCAGGATCTCGGCGGCCTTGAGGGTTTCGATCACATTCGGAAACAGGGTTTTCTGATCGGCCAGCACTTCGAGCTTGACCAGATTGCGGCCGTCGAGCAATTCCCGGGACAGGCGGCAGGTGCGCACGGCCTCGGTCGCATCGAAGCAGCCAGCGGTGTTCGGCAAAATGGTGTAGCGATCAGGCGGCAGCACGTCCAGCAGGTTCGGCTCGCCGGGGTTCTGGCCCAGGTTGGTGCGGCGCACGGCAACGGTGACGATCTCGGCGCCCGAGGCTTCGATGGCCAGACGGGTCTGTTCCATATCGATGTACTTGCCGGTGCCCACCAGCAGGCGCGACTCGAAAGTCCGACCGGCCAGGACGAAAGGCTTGTCGCTGCGAACATTGCTCATCGGAAATCCTCATAACGTGCAGATGGGGTTGGGCGCAGTGCGGATTGCGAACTAGCCACCGCCAATGGCATGCACCACTTCGACCTGATCGCCTTCGCTCAGGACGGTCGTCACATGCTGACTGCGCGGCACGATATCCAGGTTCAGTTCCACCGCGACCCGGCGCCCTGCAAGGTCCAGACGGGTCAGCAATGCCGCGACGGTTTCGCCATCGGGCAATTCAAAGGGTTCGCCGTTCAACTGAATGTGCATGCGAGAGCAGCCATCATTTTTGGGGGGCCAGCATTCTAGCCCGATCAGCCGGTATGACCAAGGCAAAGCCACGCCATTCGTCTCATGCGCGCCTGCTTTGCGGGGAGCAGATACTCAAGGAGGCGAACCCAGCCTCCAGGCCGCCAGCCCGAGCATCGACCAGCCGAACAGAAAGGCCAGACCACCGAACGGCGTGATGATGCCCAGCTTGCTGAAACCGGTGAGGGTCAGGGCGTAGAGGCTGCCGGAAAACAGCAGAATACCGACCGCGAAGGAGAATCCGGCCCAGGTGACCAGGCGTCCGGGGATGTGCGTTGCCAGTATCGCCACGCCGAGCAGGGCCAGCGCGTGAATCAGCTGATAAAGCACTCCCGTGTGGAACACCGCCAGGTACTCGGCACTCAGGCGTTCCTTGAGGCCGTGGGCGGCAAACGCGCCAAGGGCCACACCGGTGAAGCCAAAGAAGGCGGCCAGCATCAAAAAGCTACGAAGCATCAGGGACTCCAGGGAAAAATCGTCGAAAGGCGCACGGTCTGTATAATGGCCCGCTCAACGGGTTCGGCCAAGCCATCTCTATGCTGCAGTCTATTCTTCGTCGCATCGTCAAAGCCCTGCTGTGGTTCGCCGCAGGCAGTGTTCTCGTGGTTCTGGTTCTGCGCTGGGTGCCGCCACCGGGCACGGCGCTGATGGTCGAGCGCAAGGTAGAATCCTGGTTCGACGGCGAGCCTATCGACCTGCAACGCGACTGGGAACCGTTGGACAAAATCTCCGACAATCTGAAAATCGCGGTCATTGCCGGCGAAGACCAGAAATTCGCCGAGCACTGGGGTTTCGACGTCGACGCGATTCAAGCGGCCATTCTGCATAACGAGCGTGGCGGCTCGATACGCGGCGCCAGCACGCTCAGCCAGCAGGTGTCGAAAAACCTGTTCCTGTGGTCCGGCCGCAGCTACCTGCGCAAGGGACTGGAAGCCTGGTTCACCATGCTGATCGAGCTACTGTGGTCCAAGGAGCGCATCCTCGAGGTGTACCTCAACAGTGTCGAGTGGGACGAAGGCGTATTCGGTGCCCAGGCTGCGGCGCAACACCACTTCCGCACCAATGCCAGCGCACTGTCGGCGCAACAGGCCAGCTACCTCGCCGCCGTCCTGCCCAACCCGCGCCAGTGGAGCGCCAGCCACCCGAGCAGCTACGTCTCGCGTCGTGCAGGCTGGATTCGTCAGCAGATGCGTCAGTTGGGTGGGGATGAGTACCTGCAGGGGCTGAACAGCAGCCGTCGGTGGTGATGTTTGCGCTCGGTTTCAATGGCCTCTCGCTACCTACGTTCGAGCATGAGAACGGGCCTTTGTAGGAGCGAACTTGTTCGCGAAGGCATTGTTTCAAACGACGAATCTTTTGCGACTGTACGGGCCCTTTCGCGAACAAGTTCGCTCCTACGTTTGGGCATGGGAGCCGGATGGCTTTTGTAGGAGCGAACTTGTTCGCGAAGGCATTGTTTCGAACGACAAATCTTCTGCGACTATACGGGCCCTTTCGCGAACAAGTTCGCTCCTACGTTTGGACATGGGAGCCGGATGGCTTTTGTAGGAGCGAACTTGTTCGCGAAGGCATTGTTTCGAACGACAAATCCTCTGCGACTATACGGGCCCTTTCGCGAACAAGTTCGCTCCTACGTTTGGGCATGGGAGCCGGATGGCTTTTGTAGGAGCGAACTTGTTCGCGAAGGCTTTGTTTCGAACGGCAAATCTTCTGCGCCTGTACGGGCCCTTTCGCGAACAAGTTCGCTCCTACAAAACTATGCAGTTCGTGACGCTCTGCGTCACAAAGAGGACGCAGAGCGCCGCACGATAGCTGATACACAAACAAAAACGCCCCGATCATCTCGGGGCGTTTTTCGTTGCCGGGTAGCCTTACGCGGCGATCGACGTCTTGAGCTTGTTCATCGCGCTTTTTTCCAGCTGACGAATACGCTCCGCGGAGACGTTGTACTTCTGCGCCAGGTCGTGCAGCGTGGCTTTTTCTTCTGCCAGCCAGCGCTGGTAGAGAATGTCGCGGCTGCGTTCGTCCAGCACGTCCAGCGCCTGATGCAGATTGGCGGTGGAGTTGTCGGTCCAGTCGGAATCTTCCAGTTGACGCGCCGGGTCGTAGCGGTGGTCTTCCAGATAATTGGCCGGCGACTGGAACGCGCTGTCGTCATCCGCTTCGGCGGCCGGGTCAAAGGCCATGTCATGGCCGGTCAGACGGCTTTCCATCTCCCGCACTTCACGCGGTTCGACGCCCAGGCTTTCCGCGACGCGATGCACTTCATCGTTGTTCAGCCAGGCCAGACGCTTCTTCTGGCTGCGCAGGTTGAAGAACAATTTGCGCTGTGCCTTGGTCGTGGCGACCTTGACGATGCGCCAGTTGCGCAGGATGAACTCGTGAATTTCGGCCTTGATCCAGTGCACGGCAAAAGACACCAGACGCACGCCCATTTCCGGGTTGAAACGCTTCACGGCCTTCATCAGACCGACATTACCTTCCTGGATCAGGTCAGCCTGAGCCAGACCGTAACCCGAATAACTGCGAGCGATGTGCACGACAAAGCGCAGGTGGGCGAGGACCATTTGTCGGGCCGCGTCCAGATCCTGCTCATAGTAGAGACTCTCAGCCAGTTCACGCTCCCGCTCGGGCGTCAGCAATGGAATGCTGTTGACCGTTTGCACATAGGCCTCGAGGTTTGCACCCGGGACTAAAGCATAAGCAGGTTGCAAAGAAGTGGTCATACGAAAAAACCTCCAGCGCACAGGTTATGTGCAGTTCAGCATTAGCCAGATTGACCCGGAACCGCTAACCAAGTTCCTTGATTTTCAGAGGCCAGTCTGGTGAAACAATAATGTGGCTCTACCGGGGCGCCAGTTCACGAAGATGTCGGGCCACCGCAATCCAGGCACCGATATACCCTAACAGAACCGCTCCAAGCAAGAGGGAAAGACCATCACCCATCGGCACACCGGCCAGCGCGAAGTCACTGCCATAGAGACCTGCCAGCCCGACGACCGCGCCGTTCAGCCAGTTCAGGCCATAAGCCAGAACGCCCCAGGACAGAATGCCTGCCCCGAAGCCGTACAGCGCGCCCATATAAAGGAAGGGCCTGCGCACGTAGCTGTCGGTACCGCCCACCAGCTTGATGACTTCGATTTCGATGCGGCGGTTTTCAATGTGTAGACGAATTGTGTTACCAATTACTAACAGCAAAGCCGAGACCAGCAAAACCGTCAAGCCGAAAACGAACCGATCACCCAGTTTGAGGATCGCGGCCAGTCTTTCGACCCAGACCAGGTCCAGCTGCGCCTGCTCTACTTTAGGCAATTGGGCCAGTCGCGTACGCAAGGCTTCCAGCGCAGGCTTGTCCACTTCGTCCGGCGTCACCAGCACCACGCCCGGAAGCGGGTTCTCCGGCAATTCCTTGAGCGCCTCGCCCAGCCCGGACTGTTGCTTGAACTCGCCCAACGCCTGTTCGCTGCTGATGTACTCAGCATCTGCCACGCCGGGCATCGCCTTGATTTCATCGCGCAGGCGAGTGCCATCAGCGGTGCTGGCATCCAGGTTCAGGTAGATCGAAATCTGCGCCGCGCGCTGCCACGAACCTCCCAGACGCTCGACATTGCTCAGCAGCAACGACAAGCCCATCGGCAGGCTCAAGGCAATCGCCATGACCAGACAGGTAAAGAAGCTGCCAATCGGTTGCTTGCCCAGACGGCGCAGGCTGTCCAGCAGACTGGAGCGATGGCTTTCCAGCCAGGCAGACAACAGCGCGCTGAAATCAGGGCCGTCGTCATCGTGGTCGTGGCGCTGCTTTTTCTGTTTCGGCGGCACTGGATCGGCGGCTTTGGGCGCGACGCGCTCTGAAACCTTGGGGCTGCGTGTGGCACTCATACTCCGGCCTCCCCGTCACCGATCAGACGACCGCGCTGCAGGGTCAGCATGCGATGGCGCATGCGGGCGATCAATGCAAGGTCGTGACTGGCAATCAGCACGCTGGTCCCCAGTCGGTTGATATCTTCAAAAACACCCATGATTTCCGCTGCCAGGCGTGGGTCGAGGTTACCGGTCGGTTCATCGGCGAGCAGCAGGGCCGGGCGGTGAACGATAGCCCGGGCAATGCCGACACGCTGTTGCTGACCGGTAGAGAGGTCACCGGGGTACAGCTCGGCCTTGTCGGACAACGCCACCCGCTCAAGCGCCGAGTCGACCCGCTTGGCGATCTCGGGCTTGGACAGGCCGAGGATCTGCAAGGGCAACGCGATGTTGTTGAACACCGTGCGATCGAACAGCAACTGATGATTCTGGAACACCACGCCGATCTGGCGACGCAGAAACGGGATTTGTGCGTTGCTGATTTGCCCAAGGTCCTGACCGGCCAGCATCAGTTTGCCGGTGGTCGGACGCTCCATGGCCAGCAACAGGCGCAGCAGCGTGCTTTTGCCGGCACCGGAATGACCGGTGACGAACAAAAACTCGCCGCGACGTACTCGAAAGCTCAGTTCATGCAACCCGACGTGTCCATTCGGGTAGCGCTTACCGACCTGCTCGAATCGAATCATGGACGCTCCCGCTCCGCAAACAGTGCCTGAACAAAGGGTTCGGCCTCGAAGGTACGCAGATCATCGATACCTTCACCGACGCCGATATAGCGAATTGGCAAGCCGAACTGCTTGGCCAGGGCGAAAATCACGCCGCCCTTGGCGGTGCCATCCAGCTTGGTCAGCGCCAGCCCGGTCAGCGTGACGGTCTGGTTGAACTGCTTGGCCTGATTGATAGCGTTCTGCCCGGTGCCCGCATCGAGGACCAGCAGGACTTCGTGAGGAGCGTCTGCGTCCAGCTTGCCGATCACGCGGCGAACCTTCTTCAACTCCTCCATCAGGTTGTCCTTGGTGTGCAGACGACCGGCGGTATCGGCGATCAGCACGTCGATGCCACGAGCCTTGGCGGCCTGCACGGCATCGAAGATGACAGAAGCCGAGTCGGCACCGGTGTGCTGGGCGATGACCGGTATGTGATTACGCTCACCCCAGACCTGCAATTGCTCGACGGCTGCAGCGCGGAACGTGTCACCCGCCGCCAGCATGACCTTCTTGCCTTCCAGTTGCAGCTTCTTGGCCAGCTTGCCAATGGTCGTGGTCTTGCCCGCGCCATTGACGCCGACCACCAGAATCACGAACGGCTTGTGTTCGGCCTTGATCACCAGCGGTTGCTCGACAGGCTTGAGCATCGCGGCCAGCTCGCCCTGCAACGAGGTGTACAACGCCTGGGCGTCGGTCAACTGCTTGCGCGCGACCTTCTGGGTCAGGCTTTTGATAATGACCGAGGTGGCTTCAACGCCGACATCGGCGGTCAGCAGACGGGTTTCGATTTCTTCGAGCAGGTCGTCATCGATGGCCTTCTTGCCCAGAAACAGGCTGGCCATGCCTTCGCCGATGCTGGCACTGGTCTTCGACAGGCCCTGCTTGAGGCGTGCAAAGAAGCCGACCTTGCCGGTTTCCGGCTCGGGTGTCAGAGCAGGAGCAGGCACTGCAAGCGCTTGCGCAGCAGGCTGAACCGGTTGCGGCACTGCCTGCGCGACGACTGGCTCTGGCTCTGCAACAGGCTGAACCAGCACCGGCTCAGGCATCCCGAGCGGCACGATATCCGCCACAGGCTCCGCTACGACGGGTTCAGGCTCCAGCGGCTCGGGCGCAACAGGGGCATGGCTTTGTTCAGGGATGGCCGGCGTGACATGCGGCTCGCGCTCGTCGCTCAAGGCCACCGGCTCTTCGGTCACCGGCAAGGTCAGCCAGGGCTGAGGCGAAGGCGCGCCGGGCTCCACATGCAGTTGCGATGCAGGCGCAGTTGCTTCGACAGTGACTTCAGGCACCGATTGCGAGGCAACATGAGGCTCAACCTGCGGCGTCGCGGCAACCTGATCGGCGATCGGGTCGGGTTGCGTCGGGGATGATTCTGCTGGCTTCGGCTCGGTTTGCTGCGGCTTCTTGCGCAGCCATCCGAACAGGCCTTTCTTCTCTCCAGCCTCGGCTGGGGTCTTCTTGTCGTCGTTGGAACCAAACATGGATGACGGCTATCTCAAGGTTGCGGGGCGCCAGAGGGCGACCCGGAAAATTCTGACATGCAAAACAGACTGCGTTTAGGACTTCTTGTTCACTCAACGGCCGCTTGTGCAGCTACCTTTACCTGCGTTTCAGACAGGTTTCACTCGCAATCGGCCAGTGAAGGCTGTCTCTGAAGCAAACGGATCAGTATCCTAACACCCCCGCGCCCGCCGACGCTAAGTTCACGCGGGCCGTCCTACAGGTTCAAACTACGAATGAATGCTTTAGCCCGCCGCGCCGCAGGCCTGCTGCTCAGCACAATTTGTCTGCCTTTGACAGCATTGGCTGCCGATCCGCAACCGACTCACGAATTCACCCTCGACAATGGCCTGAAAGTTGTTGTCCGCGAAGACCACCGCGCTCCGGTGGTGGTTTCGCAGATCTGGTACAAGGTCGGCTCCAGCTACGAAACGCCGGGCCAGACCGGTCTGTCCCACGCACTTGAACACATGATGTTCAAAGGCAGCAGCAAAACCGGACCGGGCGAGTCTTCGCTGATTCTGCGCGATCTGGGCGCTGAAGAGAATGCGTTCACCAGCGACGACTACACCGCCTATTACCAGGTACTGGCGCGTGACCGCCTGAGCGTCGCGCTGGAGCTGGAAGCCGATCGCATGGCAACCCTGAAATTGCCCGCCGACGAGTTCAGCCGCGAGATCGAGGTCATCAAGGAGGAACGTCGCCTGCGTACCGATGACCAGCCAATGGGCAAGGCGTTCGAGCGCTTCAAGGCGATGGCCTACCCTGCCAGCGGCTATCACACGCCGACCATCGGCTGGATGGCGGACCTGGAGCGCATGAAGGTCGAAGAACTGCGCCACTGGTACGAATCCTGGTATGCGCCGAACAACGCCACGCTGGTGGTGGTCGGCGATGTGCTGCCGGACGACGTCAAAGCCCTGGCAGAACGCTTCTTCGGATCGATCCCGCGCCGCGCTGTACCGCCTTCGAAAAAACCGCTTGAACTGGCCGAACCTGGCGAGCGCAAGATCACCCTACACGTCAAAACCCAGTTGCCGAGCCTGATCTACGGCTTCAACGTACCGAGTGTCGCAACCGCTGAAGATCCACGTTCGGCGAACGCCCTGCGCCTTATCGCAGCGCTGCTCGACGGTGGTTACAGCGCACGCATTCCCGCACGCCTGGAACGTGGCGAAGAGCTGGTCTCCGGTGCCTCGTCGCGTTACGACGCGTTCGCTCGCGGCGACAGCCTGTTCATGATCAGCGCCACACCCAACCAGCAGAAGAAGAAAACCCTGGCCGATGTGGAAGCCGGGATCTGGCGCCTGCTCGATGAGCTGAAAACCAAGGCACCGTCCGCCGAGGAGCTGGAGCGTGTCCGGGCTCAGGTCATTGCCGGTGTGGTCTATGAGCGCGACTCGATCACCAGCCAGGCGACCATGATCGGAGAGCTGGAAACCGTCGGTCTGTCCTGGAAGCTGATGGACAATGAACTGGAGGCGCTGCAGAGCGTGACCCCGCAAGACATCCAGAAAGCTGCCAACACCTATTTCACCCGTGAGCGCCTCAGCGTTGCGCACGTTCTGCCTGAGGAGAAAGCCAAATGATCACGCGCAATGCTCCACGTCATGCGCTGCTTGGCCTGATCCTGGCCGGTTCGCTCGGTGCCTTTTTCGCACTGCCGGCCCTGGCCGACGACGCCCCTGCCGAGCAGGGCCAGGCCGCTCCCGCGCTGGGCAGCAACCTGCAGACCCTCAAGGAACTGGACGGCAAGGCTCCGGCCCGTCGCGCCCTGAATATCCAGACCTGGAATACCGCCGAGGGCGCCCGCGTGCTGTTCGTGGAATCCCGCGAATTGCCGATGTTCGACATGCGCCTGACGTTCGCCGCCGGTAGCAGCCAGGACCAGAAATCGCCCGGCATTGCCCTGCTGACCAACGCCATGCTCAACGAGGGCATCAAAGGCAAGGACGTCAACGCCATCGCCCAGGGCTTCGAAGGCCTGGGCGCCGACTTCAGCAACGGGTCCTACCGCGACATGGCGGTGGCCTCGCTGCGCAGCCTGAGTGCTGCGGACAAGCGCGATCCGGCCCTGAAGCTGTTCAGTGAGGTGGTGGGCAAGCCCACCTTCCCTGCCGACTCCCTGGCCCGCATCAAGAACCAGTTGATCGCCAGCTTCGAGACTCAGAAACAGAGCCCCGGCGCTATCGCCAGCAAGGAGCTGTTCAATCGTCTGTACGGCGATCACCCCTACGCTCATCCGAGCGAAGGCGACGCCAAGAGCGTCAACGCCATTACCCTGGCTCAGCTCAAGGCATTCCACGCCAAAGGGTACGCGGCGGGCAATGCGGTGATTGCCCTGGTCGGTGACCTGTCGCGAGACGAAGCGCAGGCCATCGCGGCACAGGTATCAGCCTCGCTGCCCAAAGGCCCGGCACTGGCCAAGGTCGCTGACCCGGTCGAGCCCAAGGCCGGCACCACGCACATCGAATTTGCCTCCAACCAGACGCACCTGATGCTCGCGCAGTTGGGTGTCGATCGCAACGACCCCGACTATGCAGCACTGACCGTGGGTAACTCGGTACTGGGCGGTGGCGGCTTCGGCAGCCGGCTGATGACCGAAGTCCGGGAAAAACGCGGCCTGACCTACGGCGTGTCTTCCGGCTTCACCGCCATGCAGGTGGCGGGGCCGTTCATGATCGGCCTGCAGACGCGTGCGGAAATGAGCGAAAACACCCTCAAGCTGGTGCAGGACATCGTTCGCGACTTCCTCGCCAACGGTCCCACGCAGAAAGAAGTCGACGATGTGAAGCGCGAACTGACCGGCAGCTTCCCGCTGACCGCAGCCAGCAATTCGGCCATCGTGGGTCAGTTGGGTGCCATCGGCTTCTACAACCTGCCGCTGACCTACCTCGAGGACTACATGGCCGCCGCCCAGAACGTGACCGTCGAACAGGTGAAAGCGGCCATGAGCAAGCACCTGAGCGCCGACAAGATGGTCATCGTCACCGTGGGTCCTACCGTTGAGCAAAAACCATTGCCGGCGCCGACCGACAAACCCGTCCGCCAACCTGCAGGGGTCCCGGAACACTGATGGCCAATCCACGTCCGAAGGGCCACAACGGCCTGGGTCAGCTTCGTATCATCGGCGGAGAATGGGGCAGCCGCCGCCTGACCTTCCCCGACGCACCCGGCTTGCGCCCGACGCCGGACCGCGTGCGCGAAACCCTGTTCAACTGGCTCGCGCCTTACATTGCCGGCGCCAGGGTACTGGATGTCTTCACCGGCAGCGGTGCGCTGTTTTTCGAGGCCCTGTCGCGTGGTGCCAGCATGGGCCTGGCGCTGGACAGCAACGCCGCGGCCATCGCCAGCCTGCGCCAGAACCTCAATGCCCTGAACTGCACCAGCGGCCAGGTCTCCCAGACCGACGCCCTGCGCCATCTGGAAACCGCCGCTGCTTCACCCTTCGACGTCGTGTTCCTCGACCCGCCCTTCCATCAGGGCCTGCTGGCTTCAGCCTGCAACCTGCTGGAAAGCCACGGCTGGCTGGCCGACACCGCCTGGATCTACACCGAAAGCGAAACCCCGCCATCGACCACCGGCTTGCCGGGCAGCTGGCGATTGCACCGCGAGAAAAAGGCTGGACAGGTGTATTACGCGTTGTGGCAGCGAGGCCAGGGCTGACAGCTCACGTACCAATGCTCCGCGTTTGGCATGCAGTTCTGGACGCTCCGCGTCCTCTTGACGACGCAGAGCGTCATGAACGGCGTTCCCACGCTGGAGCGTGCGGAACGAGACTCTTGTAACTATCGTGCCGATGCTCTGCGTCGGCATGCAGTTCTGGACGCTCCGCGTCCTCGTGGTCATGCAGAGTGTCATGAATACATTCCGGCGCTTCCCCCTTACATCCCCGACTGCTTAGTGGCAACGTATAGCCAGTCACCCCTGAATTGATCGTTGAGCAAGCACGTGCCCACACGCCCTACCTTTGTGTCCCATGCCAATCCATTCGTCCCGGCCGTCGGCATGGGCAATCCGCATTTGCAGACGCTTTGGGGGCCGCTGCTGCGCAAGCCGACGTTGCTGGCGCGCACGCGCGAGCGGTTGTGGTTGCAGGACGGGGACTTTCTGGACATGGACTGGCATGGTCCTGATCAGCCCGATAAACCCTTGGTGCTGGTACTGCACGGCCTGACCGGATCGTCCAACTCGCCCTATGTCGCCGGTCTGCAAAAAGCCATGGCGGCGCAGGGCTGGCCGAGTGTGGCGTTGAACTGGCGCGGTTGCTCGGGAGAGCCCAACCTGCTGTCGCGCAGTTATCACTCCGGGGCGAGCGAGGATCTGGCCGAGGTGATCGCCCATTTGCGTTCGCTGCGGCCATTGGCTCCGATTTATGCGGTGGGGTATTCGCTGGGCGGCAATGTGTTGCTCAAGTACCTGGGTGAATCCGGCGCCAACAGTGATTTGCGGGGGGCCGTGGCGGTGTCCGTGCCGTTTCGTCTGGACGAATGCGCCAACCGTATCGGCCAAGGCTTCTCGCGGGTTTATCAGCGGCACTTCATGCGCGAAATGCTGGCTTATATCCGTGACAAGCAGCATCGGTTCCAGCATGAAGGCATCAGCGAGGGGCTGGCCGAACTCGCCGCGCTGGGTTCACTGGAGAACATGCGCACCTTCTGGGACTTCGATGGCCGGGTGACTGCACCACTGCACGGCTTTACCGATGCCACGGATTATTACCGCAGGGCGTCCAGCCGCTACTACCTGGGCCAGATTCAGACGCCGACGCTGATCATCCAGTCCAGCGACGACCCGTTCGTGTTCCCCCACAGCCTGCCCGAACCCAGCGAGCTATCGTCCTGCACCGAATTCGAACTGCACACCAAAGGCGGGCATGTCGGCTTCGTCGAAGGCTCGCTTCGCACTCCGCGTTACTACCTCGAACGTCGCATCCCGTTGTGGTTATGCGCCGCTCAGGAGCGCGAAGGCTCGCCCACGATTTGATAACGAATCAGGCGCCCGTGGCGATTTCACGCTCAGGATCGGTGATCCACTCGCTCCACGACCCCGCATACAGCGTAGCCAGCGGATAGCCAGCCAGACACAGGGCGAACAGGTTGTGGCAGGCGGTGACACCTGAACCGCAATAGGACACCAGACTCTCCGGCGGGCGATCCTGCAGCTTTTCGGCGAAACGCTGCCTGAGCTGCCCGGGCGGCAAAAAGCGTCCGTCCGCGCCGAGGTTGTCGGTACAGGCGGCACACTGCGCACCGGGAATATGCCCGGCCACCGGATCCATAGGCTCTACGTCGCCTCGAAAGCGGGCTTCGGCGCGCGCGTCGATCAGGGTCATTTCCGGGCGCCCCAGACGACCCTGCAAGCGACTGCCGCTGAGCACCATGGACATGTCTGGCTCACCGCTGAAATGACCGGATTCACGGTTCGGCGCATCGAGGCTCAACGGCAGCCCCGCCGCGTGCCAGGCCTTCAGCCCGCCATCGAGCAGGTAGACGCCTTCACGCTTGCCCATCCACGCCAGTAACCACCAGGCCCGTGCGGCATACATTCCCGGCCCATCGTCATACAGCACCACATCGCTGTCGGCGTTGATGCCCCATGCCTGAAAGCATTGCAGCAAAGCGGCGGGATCGGGCAGTGGATGACGCCCGGTCTTGCCCTTGATCGCAACACCGCTGAGGTCGCGCTTCAGGTCGGCAAAAGATGCGCCTTCGATATGCCCTTGGGCGTAACTGCGTTGACCGTAGTCGGAATCTTCGAGCGCGTAACGGCAATCGAGAATCACCAGGCCTGGAGTTTTCTGGCGTTCAGCCAGTTGCTCAGGGTTGATCAGTTGCGCAATGGACATGACACTCTCCCGTGGCAGAGAACTGACAAGCAGGCTGCTCGTCGGTCCCGGAATTCACATCAGAACCTCGGGCAGCGACGCGTGAAACGTTTCGCACAGTGCATCGAACGCTTCGCGAGCCTGAGGCGCGACAAAAACAGATTCGAGCATAAGTACCTGATAGACGCCACGTCGAATAGCCGACTGGTTGATCTGCGTGGAGTTTTCCCGGTTGGTGCACAGAAAACGCACCCACGACGTGAGGACGATCCAGGTGTTGAGACTGGTCCACTCGATCTGCGACTCATCCATCTTCAGGATGCCTGCCTTGATGAATCCCCGATAGATGGTCATCGCCTGCATCAGACAGCGGTATGAGAAACGCCGATAGCGCCGCGCCAGCTCCTCATCGGACGTCAGCAGGTGCTCAAGGTCACGGTGCAGAAAACGGTAGCGCCACATGGCGTCGATGATCGCCAGGAAGTAATCGCGCTTGTCCTCGATGGTCGGCGCACGATCGGCTGGCAAGGTCAGGAAACTGCCGATCAGCACCTCGTACTCGGAGAACAGTTCGGCGATGATCGCCTGCTTGTTGGCGAAGTGGTAATAGAGATTGCCGGGCGAGATTTCCATATGCGCAGCGATGTGATTGGTGGTCACACTACGCTCACCCTGCTGATTGAACAGTTCCAGACTGGTTTGCACGATTCGTTCACGGGTTTTGGTACGCGGTGCCATGCTGGGCCAGACCACTCTATGCTGATCAGATGATGGCAATCTTAGCGCAGGCTGATGCTGCAATGGTGGCAGAATCGTCGCGGTGAGAGTGTTATGTCGACGCAGGCACACGGACCTGGGCCGACACCCGGACGGACCGAAAATCCGCATGACACCTCGCTCATCAACCAGCGTCATCCTTACAAACTTTTTCATACGCCGACCAGGCCCCGTGACTGCGCCAAATAGCCCCAAAATCAGGGATTTCAGTAGAAACATGGCCGATAATCGGCGCAATACGACGTTTGATACCTGCCGCACAGCTTGGCCCATCGGAAAGGCTGCGATACCATCCGAGTCCCACAACGGACTCCGACCAGGACGACGCGATGAACCGAGTGTTGTACCCAGGCACCTTCGACCCGATTACCAAGGGCCATGGAGATCTGGTCGAGCGCGCCTCGCGCCTGTTCGACCAAGTGGTCATTGCGGTTGCCGCCAGCCCGAAGAAAAACCCGCTGTTCCCTCTGGAGCAACGCGTCGAGCTGGCCCGCGAAGTCACCAAGCACTTGCCCAATGTGGAAGTGGTCGGTTTTTCGACCCTGCTGGCGCATTTTGCCAAGGAACAGAATGCCAATGTCTTTCTGCGCGGACTTCGTGCCGTCTCGGACTTCGAATACGAGTTTCAGTTGGCCAACATGAATCGTCAGCTGGCACCGGACGTCGAAAGCCTGTTCCTCACGCCGTCGGAGCGCTACTCGTTCATTTCCTCGACGTTAGTGCGTGAAATCGCCGCGTTGGGCGGTGATATCACCAAGTTCGTTCACCCTGCAGTTGCCCAGGCGCTGACCGAACGCTTCAAGCGCTAGACGCGCTGCATGTGAAGGTGCATCCCGAAGCCTAATGCGGCACAATTCGCCGCATTGGTTTTAATGTGCCCCGGCGTCGGCCGCGGCAGGAGCAATTCATGTCCCTTATCATCACTGACGATTGCATCAACTGCGACGTCTGCGAACCCGAGTGCCCAAACGAGGCGATTTCACAAGGCGAGGAGATCTACGTGATCAACCCGAACCTGTGTACCGAATGCGTCGGTCACTACGACGAGCCTCAATGTCAGCAGGTTTGCCCGGTCGACTGCATCCCCCTGGATGAGAATCACGTCGAGAGCAAAGAGCAGTTGATGGACAAATACCGGATCATCACCAGCAAGGCCTGATAACGGTCTTTACTGCTGCTTGCCGTACCCGTCGCCCGTGCAACCCAGACAACGCACGAAGGCTGCCTTGCCCGGATCCACCACCAGCGCCTTGCCTGTTGCCCCGAGGTTGCCGCCTGCCGCCGCAAAAGGCGCAGCGATCACGAACAGTCCCGTGCCGATGACGGTTGCCGCGATCAGCAAGGGTCGGGCAATCAGCAAGTCACCGATCATGGCAAACGCCGGCGGGTTCTGGATGGTGTAGACCGGATCGCCGCTGCCTGTGGTGACATCGGCGGCAACCGCCGGCAGCGCCTGCAGGCCGATGAACAATGCCAGCGTGGCAGCGAGAATACGAAACGGGCTCATGGCTTGATCCTTCAGGCGTAGCAAATAGTTAAGGTGCCATCACTATAAACAGGGCTGTGGGTTAAGCAAATGGCCCAGAGCCCCTGTCATACGTATTTCAGCGCTGGCATTTCGGGCAATACACGCTGGCGCGCTGGCCGAGTTTGACCTCACGCAGCGTCGTGCCGCACACCTTGCATGGCTGACCGCCACGCCCATATGCAAACAATTCCTGCTGGAAATACCCGGGCTTGCCGTCACCGCCGATGAAGTCACGCAGGGTGGTGCCGCCACGCTCTATGGCGTAGGCCAGAATGCGTTTGATCTCGATGGCCAGCTTCAGGTAACGCGCCCGGGACACACTCCCCGCTTCGCGGCGCGGGTCGATGCCGGCGGCGAACAGCGCTTCGGTCGCATAGATATTGCCCACCCCGACCACAACGGCGTTGTCCATGACGAACGGCTTGACAGCGATCGACTTGCCACGCGAACGCTCGTAAAGACGCTCGCCATCGAACAGATCGGTCAGCGGCTCCGGCCCCAGGCGGATCAACAGTTCGTGGTTATGCGGATCAAGACTCCAGAGCATCGCGCCGAAGCGACGCGGGTCGGTATAACGCAAGGCCAGCCCGGACTCCAGTTCGATATCGACATGCTCATGTTTGAGCGCCGGAAGCCCGGCCTCGACCAGACGCAGATTCCCGGACATGCCCAAGTGGCTGATCAGGGTGCCCACCTCGGCCTGGATCAGCAGGTACTTGGCGCGCCGATCAACCTGCACGATGCGCTGGCCGGACAGGCGCACGTCCAGATCTTCGGGAATGGGCCAGCGCAAGCGGCTGTCGCGCACGATCACGCGGCTGACGCGCTGACCTTCAAGATGCGGCGCAATGCCACGACGGGTGGTTTCGACTTCAGGTAATTCAGGCATGGACAACTCGGTCGTGCAGAAAGGACAGGCCGGGACGGCGCCGGATCAGCGCGCGCCCAGCTCGCGAATGCTTTCCCTCAGGTATTCAAAGTCATATTCGGACAAACCCACGTAGTCCAGCACCAGCGCACCGATGGATTCCCACTCGTGGTCCTCGTCCTGGTTGCCCAATACCCGATAGGACTGGCAGATATGCTCGGCCATTTTCAGGGGCGCCAGGAGGTTCTTGAGCGTGGCATTACGACTGGTATCGTCCTGAAAGATCGCCAATGCGTTGTGATGGTTGGCAATCGCGTCGGTAATGTGCGCAGGCAGACGCCAGGATTTGGCCGTGTAATAGCCAACCACCGAATGGTTGGTGTCGAAGGCGCTGTTTTCAGTATCGACGATGCGGCAATCGGGCCCCGCGTTGGCGTAGGCCTCTTCCAGCACTGGCATGTAGTTGGGGAAACGCTTGAGCATCAACGGAATGCCGCAGTCGTGAAACAGGCCCAGAGCATAGGACTCGTCTGCCGTCTGCGAGCCGATGCGCTTGGCCAGGGTCAGACTGGTCATGGCGACATCCTGCGCCGTATCCCAGAAGCGGTTGAGCGCGACGATGGTTTCATCGGTCATCTCGCCCCTGATCGACTGCGCGTTGATCAGGTTGATCACCGTCCGACTGCCCAGCAGGTTTACCGCCTTGTCGATGGAGGCAATCTTGTTGGACAGGCCGTAGTGGGCGGAGTTGACGATCTTCAACAGCGCCCCGGACAACCCGGGATCCTGCGCGATCAATCGCGCAATCGCCCCCAGGTCCGGGTCGGGCATGTATTGCTCCATCTGCAGGTCCACCATGATTTGCGGCTGCGGGGGCACACTGATGCCCTGCAACGCTTGCTGGATCTGTTCTGGGCTTAGCTCTTCGGACATAGGAATTTACTCACGGTGATGACTGGATTCTGACCCCTTGCGGAGAAACGGTCCATCATCCGAGACGAAGATATTCTCGGAACTTTGCCTGGTACGAAGCTTCGGACTCTGTGTTAACGGCGTGAACGGCGGCTGCAAAACGGCCTGCCAGACGCTACTTTTAAGCCCGACACTGGAGGATCCCATGTCTAAAGCATTGACTGGCAAACGCATAGCAATTCTTGTAACCGACGGTTTCGAACAGGTTGAACTGACCGGTCCGAAAGAAGCGCTGGAGCAAGCAGGCGCCACCGTGGAAATCCTTTCCGCTGAAGAGGGCAAGGTCAAAGGCTGGAATCACGACAAACCTGCCGATGACTTCAAGATCGACGGCACGTTCAAGGCTGCCAATGCCAGTGACTACCATGGTGTGGTGCTGCCGGGCGGAGTACAGAACTCAGACACCATCCGCATAGACAGCGACGCGCAGAAGATCGTCAAGGACATCGAGGCCGCGGGCAAGCCGGTGGCGGTTATCTGCCATGGCAGCTGGCTGTTGATCTCGGCCGGCCTGGTAAAAGGTAAAACCCTGACCAGCTTCAAGACGCTGAAAGATGACCTGGTCAACGCTGGCGCGAAATGGGTCGATCAGGAAGTTGTCACCGACGGCAAGCTGATCAGCAGCCGCCAGCCCGACGACATCCCCGCGTTCAACAGCAAACTGATCGAAGCACTGTCTGCCTGACAGATTCCGTCAGTTAATTGCAGTCATCCCGGCCCAGCGCCGGGATGACGCGTTATAATCCCGCTCTTTTTTCAGGAGCGACGTCATGTCCCTGCCTAGCTTGCGCCTCAAAGCCAACGCCGACCGCCGCCTGCGCGCCGGTCATCTGTGGGTCTACAGCAACGAGATCGATGTAGCCGCCACCCCACTGCATGGTTTTGCAGCCGGTGATCAGGCCATCCTCGAAGCTGCGGGCGGCAAGCCGCTGGGCATCGTCGCCATGAGCCCCAACAACCTGATCTGCGCACGCCTGCTGTCGCGCGACATCAAGCTGCCGCTCGACAAGTCTCTGCTCGTCCATCGCCTCAACGTTGCGCTGTCGCTGCGTGAGCGCCTGTTTGACAAGCCCTTCTACCGCCTGGTCTACGGTGACTCCGACCTGCTGCCGGGTCTGGTGGTCGATCGTTTCGGCGACATTCTGGTCGTTCAGCTGGCCTCGGCCACCATGGAAAACCACAAGGAAGACATCATTGCGGCGCTGGTTCAGGTCATCAAGCCAAGCGGCATCCTGTTCAAGAACGATTCGGCGGCTCGCGATGCGGAAGGCCTGAATCGTTACGTCGAGACTGTTTTCGGTCTGGTACCGGAATGGGTCGCACTGGAAGAGAACGGTGTGAAGTTCGAAGCACCGGTCATGGCCGGGCAAAAAACCGGCTGGTTCTATGACCACCGCATGAACCGCGCGCGCATCGCTCCTTACGTCAAAGGCAAGCGTGTGCTGGACCTGTACAGCTATATCGGCGGCTGGGGGATTCAGGCAGCGGCGTTCGGTGCCAGCGACGTCACCTGCGTCGACGCGTCGTCCTTCGCCCTCGATGGCGTGGAGCGCAACGCAGCCCTGAACGGCTTTGCAGAAAAAATGACCTGCATCGAAGGCGATGTCTTCGAAGCGCTCAAGGAACTGAAAGCCGCTGAAGAGCGTTTCGACGTGATCGTCGCTGATCCGCCTGCGTTCATCAAACGCAAGAAAGACATGAAAAACGGTGAAGGCGCCTACCGCCGCCTGAACGAGCAAGCCATGCGCCTGCTCAGCAAGGACGGCATTCTGGTCAGCGCGTCGTGCTCGATGCACCTGCCGGAAGACGACCTGCAAAACATCCTCCTGACCAGCGCCCGCCATCTGGACCGCAACATCCAGCTGCTGGAACGCGGCGGCCAGGGCCCAGACCATCCGGTACACCCGGCGATCGCCGAAACGCGCTACATCAAAAGCATCACCTGCCGGTTGCTGCCCAACAGCTGATACCGAAGCGCCCCGACCTCTTCGCTCCTGCAAGAGCTCGCTGTTCCTGACTATGACTATCGTGCCAATGCTCTGCGTTGGCACGATAGTCAAGACCGCAGCCACTGCCGCAAAAGTGCTTTTCTCCCACGGTGGCGCTGACGACGCAGAGTGCGACGTTAGTGACGGCTGAGTCCTGGCGCTGATCCGGGGGTAGCCTGGCAGGACGCCAGGCTAGCCGCACCGGGCCCA
>NZ_JAGPYR010000020.1:0-107132 GCF_020312125.1 Pseudomonas sp. P135 | reverse complement strand
ACTATTGATCTACAAGGCTTTTTCGTTTCCGTCTGCGCCGGAAGTGGGGCGAATTATAGACACCTCAGCGAGGGCGTCAACCGTTAATTTGAACTTTCTTCAGAAACCAGCGTAACGCGCCCAAAAGCCTTCTTGCCGGCCTGGCAAACATGGGTCGCACCCAGCTTGAATACAAAGCTGCGATCCACCACCTCACCATCTATACGTACACCGCCAGAAGCCAGCAGATCACGAGCGACTGCTGCGTTCTTTACCAGGCCAGCTTTATTAAGGACCGCAGAGATCGGCATGTCCTCGGCAGCAGCCACCGATAGCTCCGGCAGATCATCCGGCAGCTCGCCTTCCTTCATACGGTTACCCGCAGAGCGATGCGCATTGGCCGCAGCTTCCTCGCCATGGAAACGCGCGACCAGCTCTTCGGCCAGCTTGATCTTGATGTCGCGAGGGTTGGCACCCGCTTCGCAATCAGCCTTCAAGCCGTCGATCTCTTCCATCGAGCGGAAGCTCAGCAGCTCGAAGTAGCGCCACATCAGGGAATCAGGAATCGACACCAGCTTGCTATACATAATGCCCGGCGCTTCTTGAATGCCAACGTAGTTGCCCAGTGACTTGGACATCTTCTTCACGCCATCCAGACCTTCCAGCAACGGCATGGTCAGGATGCATTGCGGCTCCTGCCCATAAACGCGCTGAAGCTCGCGCCCCATCAGCAGATTGAATTTCTGATCGGTACCGCCCAGCTCGACGTCGGCCTTCAAGGCCACGGAGTCATAGCCCTGCACCAGCGGGTACAGGAATTCGTGAATGGCAATGGACTGATTGCTTTTATAGCGCTTGTCGAAATCATCACGCTCGAGCATCCGCGCGACCGTGTACTGCGAAGACAAGCGAATGAAGTCAGCCGGACTCAACTGATCTATCCAGGTCGAGTTGAACGCGACTTCGGTCTTGGCCGGATCGAGAATCTTGAAGACCTGAGACTTGTAGGTTTCGGCGTAGTCGAGAACCTGCTCACGGGTGAGCGGCGGACGCGTGGCGCTTTTACCGCTCGGGTCGCCGATCATGCCGGTGAAATCACCGATGAGGAAGATGATCTGATGCCCCAGATCCTGGAACTGCCGCAGCTTGTTAATAAGCACGGTGTGCCCAAGGTGCAGATCGGGCGCCGTCGGATCGAAACCAGCCTTGATACGCAGTGGCTGGCCACGCTTCAGCTTCTCGACCAGCTCGGCCTCGACCAGGAGTTCATCTGCACCGCGCTTGATCAGCGCCAGCTGCTCTTCAACCGACTTCATTACAGCCCCTAATTCAAAGGGAACCAACCTTACAAGATCAGAGCCCAATTACAAGTTTTGCCCAGCGTTTGCCTGCGAATCAGTGACTGATACGCGGGAAGGGTTGCTTCGAGCAGGTTTTGGTTATATTTTATACAGTTATTTAATCTTCATCATGTCATTCATCTTTTCCATTTCACCTTTTTCAAAGTCAAATTACCTATGAAAGACACACCGCCTAAAGCGCCCCCGCTTTATCCGAAGAGTCACCTGCTCGCTGCAAGCGGCATCGCCGCGTTGTTGAGCCTGGCTCTCCTGGTTTTTCCATCCAGCGATGTCGAAGCCAAACGAACGAACATTCCCCTCGATCTGGAGGCACCGGATCAGGACGTACAAGACCAAGACGCTCAACAAGCCACTCAAGCCACACCTGAAACCACCGAATCGCCATTTGCCCAGATCGACAACGCCGACGATCAGGCTCAGGACACCGCCAACGCACAGCCTCAGGCAGAGACTACCGCGCCAGCCGCTGCGAAAGATCCTGCCCACAGGGAGGTCACCGTCAGCAAGGGCGACACGCTGTCGACCCTGTTCGAAAAAGTCGGGCTACCCGCCGCCACCGTTCATGAAGTACTGGCCAGCGACAAGCAGGCCAAGCAGTTCAGCAAGCTGCAGAACGGACAGACCCTGCAGTTCGAGCTGACGCCGGATGGCCAGCTCAAGCAATTGCACACAAAACTCAGCGAAGTCGAGTCCATCAGCCTGTCGAAGACAGCAACTGGTGGTTACGCATTCAATCGCGAGATCAGCAAGCCCAACGTGCGTAACGCCTACGTACACGGGGTGATCAACAGCTCCCTGTCGCAGTCCGCGCAACGTGCCGGCCTGACTCATAGCATGACGATGGACATGGCCAACATCTTTGGCTACGACATCGACTTCGCGCAGGACATCCGCAAGGGTGACGAATTCGATGTGGTATACGAACAGAAAGTGGTCAACGGCAAGAGCGTAGGCACAGGGAATATCCTGTCCGCCCGCTTCACTAACCGGGGCAAGACCTACACCGCCGTTCGCTACACCAACAAGCAGGGCAATACCAATTACTACACGGCTGACGGCAACAGCATGCGCAAGGCCTTCATCCGTACCCCGGTCGACTTCGCCCGCATCAGCTCGATGTTCTCGATGGGCCGCAAGCACCCGATCCTCAACAAGATCCGCGCCCACAAAGGTGTGGACTATGCAGCGCCACGCGGTACGCCGATCAAGGCCACCGGCGACGGCAAGGTCCTGCTCGCCGGCCGCCGTGGCGGATACGGCAATACCGTCATCATTCAGCACGGCGACACCTACCGTACGCTGTATGGTCACATGCAGGGCTTCGCCAAAGGCATACAGACCGGCGGCACTGTCAAGCAAGGTCAGGTTATCGGCTATATTGGAACTACCGGGCTGTCCACAGGCCCGCACTTGCACTACGAGTTCCAGGTCAATGGCGTTCACGTAGACCCATTGGGCCAAAAGCTTCCGATGGCGGATCCGATCGCCAAATCCGAAAAACAGCGGTTCATGCAGCAAAGCCAGCCGTTGATGGCCCGCATGGATCAGGAAAAAGCCACCACGCTGGCCTCGAATAAAAGGTAATCCATGGACTTCTTCTATATAGGTGTGATGTCCGGCAGCAGTCTCGATGGGATTGATATCGCCCTTTTGAAGCAGGATGACCGATCAAGGCTTCTGGCTACTCACTACATCCCCATGCCGGAAGACCTGCATGCCGAGCTGCTGGGGCTTTGCTCCAGCGGCGCGGATGAGCTTGCGCGTGCGGCCATTGCGGAGCAAAAGTGGTGCAGGCTGGTCGCACAGGGCGTACAGACCTTGCTGCAAGATCAAAACATGGTGCCCGCTCAGATTCGCGCCATTGGCAGCCACGGCCAGACTATTCGTCATGAGCCATCGCGCGGCTACAGCATTCAGATCGGCAACCCTGCGCTGCTGGCAGAGCTGACTGAAATTACCGTGGTCAGCGACTTCCGCCGCCGCGACATCGCAGCAGGCGGCCAGGGCGCCCCCCTGGTGCCGGCTTTCCACGAAGCGTTGTTCGACGACAACAAGGATCATCGCGCCGTGTTGAACATCGGCGGGTTCAGTAACCTGAGCCTGATCGAGTCGGATCGTCCGGTCGAAGGCTTCGACTGCGGCCCCGGTAACGTACTGCTCGATGCGTGGATATCTTCACAGCTCCATGAAAGCTACGACAAGGATGGCGCATGGTCGGCGAGCGGCAAGGTTGATTCTGCGCTGCTCGAGAAACTGCTCAGCGATCAGTTTTTCCTCACCAAGGGCCCCAAGAGTACAGGCCGGGAAGTGTTCAACCTGGGCTGGGTTAAACACCATCTGTTCCAGTCGAAAACACTGGCTCCAGAAGATGTGCAGGCCACTCTGCTGGAACTGACAGCATTGACGATCACCGATTCCCTGAAATCTGCACAACCGATTACCCGGGAGCTTCTGGTCTGTGGTGGCGGTGCGCATAACAAGGCGCTGATGAAACGCCTTGCAGAGCTGTTGCCCGATACAGAGGTCAGCAGTACCGAGAAGTTCGGCGTAAACCCTGACTGGGTTGAGGCAATGGCGTTTGCCTGGCTGGCCCATTGCTGCCTCGAAGGCGTTCCGGCCAATCGTCCGACGGTGACCGGCGCCAAAGGCAGGCGCGTTCTGGGCGCGATCTACCCCGCCTGACGCGATGCCGCAATGCAAAACGCCGCTCAATGAGCGGCGTTTTTGTTTACAGCAAGCTTCGATCAGATCGAGAACGAGGAGCCACAGCCACAGGTTGTGGAGGCATTCGGGTTCTTGATCACGAATCGCGACCCTTCAAGCCCTTCCTGATAATCGACTTCTGCGCCGGCCAGGTACTGAAAGCTCATCGGATCGACAACCAGGCTTACGCCCTCGCGCTCGACGATGGTGTCATCGTCTGCCACATCTTCATCGAAAGTAAAACCGTACTGAAAACCTGAGCAACCGCCACCTGTAACGAATACACGCAGTTTGAGACGATCATTGCCCTCTTCGTCGACCAGGGTTTTCACCTTGTGCGCAGCATTTGGAGTGAACTCCAAAGCGGTAGGCGTGAAGGATTCGACACTCATGTCTGATATCTCCCGGCGTTAGCCGTCGTAATGCGTAATGACGGCATTATCCGCTTCTCCTAGAAAATCGGTCAACTATTTGATCGGGAGCGGCTACAAGCTACAAGCTACAAGCTACAAGCTACAAGCTACAAGCTACAAGCTACAAGCTACAAGCTACAAGCTACAAGCTACAAGAGCGTGGTCGGCCCGCCTTTGCCTTGCAACTTGAAGCTTGCCGCTTGAAGCTCAAAGCTGCCTCCCTCAGGGCATCATCCCCGCATGAGACAACCCGGCGCGCTCATCGAGGCCAAACAGGATGTTCATGTTCTGCACCGCCTGACCCGACGCACCTTTGACCAGGTTGTCGATCACCGAAAGCACGACGACCAGATCGCCGCCCTGCGGACGATGCACCGCGATGCGGCACACGTTGGCGCCACGCACACTGCGGGTTTCGGGATGGCTGCCCGCTGGCATCACATCCACGAATGGCTCGTCGGCGTAGCGTTTCTCGAACAGTGCCTGCAGGTCCACCGAGCGATCAGCGACCGTTGCATAGAGCGTGGAGTGAATGCCACGAATCATCGGCACCAGGTGTGGCACGAACGTCAGGCCGATGTCGCCACCGGCAGCGCGACGCAGCCCCTGGGTGATTTCAGGCAGGTGGCGGTGGCCCTTCACAGCGTAGGCCTTGAAGCTTTCATTGGCTTCCGAGTACAGCGAACCGATATTCAGACCACGGCCCGCACCGCTCACGCCGGATTTGCAGTCGGCAATCAGACGAGTGTTATCGGCAATACCGGCTTCAAGCAGCGGCAGGAAACCCAACTGGGTAGCGGTGGGATAGCAACCCGGTACGGCGATGAGTCGCGCGTTCCTGATCTGTTCGCGGTTGACTTCCGGCAGCCCGTACACCGCATCCTCCAACAACTGAGGAGCACCATGAGGCTGGCCGTACCACTTGGCCCACTCGACCGGATCCTGCAGACGGAAGTCGGCAGACAGGTCGATCACTTTGGTGCCTGCCGCGAGCAATTCACCAGCCAGGGCATGGGCTACACCGTGCGGCGTGGCGAAGAACACCACATCACAGGCGCCCAGGGTTTTCACGTCAGGCACGCTGAACGCGAGGCCGTCGTAGTGCCCGCGCAGGTTCGGATACATGTCGGCGACTGGCATGCCGGCCTCCGAGCGCGAGGTAATGACCACTACTTCTGCCTGCGGATGCTGTGCCAACAGACGCAGCAGCTCGACCCCGGTGTAACCCGTGCCGCCGACGATACCGACCTTGACCATAACCTGCCCTCAACGAAACAACTGGAAAGCGGTCGATAATAGGAGCCTATCGCCTCTGCGACAACCGACAACGTGACGTATGGGCGCACAAGACACTACTATTCGGCCACCGTGAACCTGGGAATAATCAAAAATGCTCTATCTATGGATAAAGGCGCTTCATGTCATTTCAATGGTCTGCTGGTTTGCAGCCCTGTTCTATCTGCCAAGACTGTTCGTCTATCACTCGATGAGTGAGGACACGGTCAGCCGCGAGCGTTTCATCGTCATGGAGCGCAAGCTGTACCGTGGCATCATGACCCCGGCAATGATCGCAACGCTGGTCTTCGGCGGCTGGCTGATCAGCTTCGACCCCAGCGGTTATTTCAGTCAGGGCTGGATGCACGCCAAGCTCGCACTGGTTGTCCTGCTGATCGGCTATCACCACGTCTGCGGTGCACAGGTCAAACGCTTTGCCCGTGGCGAAAATGGCCGCAGCCACGTGTTTTATCGATGGTTCAATGAAATCCCGGTACTGATCCTGATCGCTATCGTCATTCTGGTTATCGTCAAACCCTTCTGACTTCAATCATCAGTAACGCGACAGGGCGCCCTGTCTCAGACAGGCGCCCGGCATTGTTTTCCATTTAAAGACAAGGAAGCCCCGTATGGCCGATTCACACTTCAAGATTGTATTTGAAGGGCAGGTGCGTGAAGGCGTCGAGCTCGACACCGCAAAGGCCAACCTGGCGGGGCTGTTCAAAAGCGAACCGTCTGCAGTGCAGAAGCTGTTCAGCGGTCAACCCGTCGCGCTCAAGCGCGGGATCACTTATCAGGATGCGGAACGCTACCTGAAGGCGCTGGACGATGCGGGCGTCGAAGCACGTATCGAACCTGACGTTGAAATCAGCCTGAGTCTGGATGAAGTCGTCAGCCAGCCCTCCCCCAAACCCGCGCATCTGGAAATATCGCCCTACGCACCGCCCAAGGCACAGGTCGGCGCTGATCAGCCCGGTCATTCGACGCTGAAGGTCTTGAGTATCCATGGGCGTATCGGGCGCTTGCGCTATCTGGCGTGGAGCATGGTCCTGAGTGCCGCGACGCTGGTGCTGGTAGGTGTGTGCCTGCTGGTCATGAACGGTTCGCTGGTCGCCGGCGGCCTGCTGATGGCGGTGGTGCTCGTCGTGTTCGCTGTCATAGGTGCGCAGATCGGCGTTCAGCGGCTGCACGATCTGGGTTGGTCGGGCTGGCTTCTGCTGCTGACCATGGTGCCGTTCGTAGGCAGCGTCTTCCCGTTTCTGATGATCCTGCTGCCTGGAACGAAAGGCCCCAACGCTTTCGGCCCGCCGCCGCCACCGAATTCCCGAGGCGTGAAGACCCTGGCCATTCTGTGGGTGTTACTGATCCCGATTGTCCTGATCGGACTCACCGCCGGCGGCGCAGGCATGCTGCGTGATGAGCTGGAATTGCAGACCGACGAATACGAGCAATCGCTCCCTTACGACGACGAAGAAAGCCGTGACAGTGCCTTGACCGCGCCAGCGGATGTCAACATAGAGCCCGAAGAACAAAGCGACAAGTAATAGACTGCTCACGGTTCGGCAGACTGCCGGTCGCAACACGCTCAATGGAGAAATGCATGACCCGTTACGCCCTGATCACCGGCGCGTCCAGCGGCATAGGCCTGGCGATGGCCGAAGCGCTGGCACGTCGCGGTCGCAACCTGATCCTGGTCGCCCGCCAGCGCGACCTGCTGGAAACAATTGCACTGGAATTGACTCAGCGTTTTGGCGTGGAAGTGCTGTTTCGAGCCTGCGATCTGGGCGAGCCGCTGAGACTCTCGGGCTTTCTGCTGGAACTGGAAGACGGCGCCCATCAGATCGATCTGCTGGTCAACGCTGCGGGCATCGGCACCTGCGGACCTTTTCTGGCTCAGGACTGGAGTGCAGAGCAGGACCTGATCGATCTGAACATTCTGGCCCTCACGCGCCTGTGCCACACGGTCGGCAACCTGATGGCCATTCAGGGCGGCGGCCAGATACTCAACATCGCCTCGGTGGCGGCATTCCAGCCCGGGCCATGGATGAGCACCTACTATGCAAGCAAGGCGTATGTGCTGCATTTTTCCGAAGGGCTGCGCGAGGAAGTGAAGAAAGCCGGCGTAAAGGTCTCGGTGCTGTGCCCCGGCCCGACCAGGACGGCTTTTTTTCGCACCGCGCAGTTGCAGGTCAATGTGGATAACCTGATGAGCCCCGAAGAAGTGGCGCTGTATACCGTTCGCGCGCTGACAAAAAACCGCGCAGTGATCACTCCCGGTTTCGGTAACCGGCTGTGGACGCTTAGCCCGCGCCTGGTTTCACGCTGGCTGGCCCGCCAGATCAGCGGCTACATCAACAAGAAATACTGCCCGCGCTGACCGACAAACGGCTGGGCGAGCCGCGTCTTGCTCAGTACACTCGGACGCGCTGAAGCACAGCGATACCCTGTGACGACCATCAACCGACAAGGAGCAAACGGCTGTGGACACTTTGTTTACCAAGATCATCAATCGGGAAATCCCGGCGAAGATCATCTATGAAGATGATCAGGTACTGGCCTTTCACGACATCGCCCCACAGGCACCCGTGCATTTTCTGGTTATCCCGAAAAAGCCCATTCGCACCCTGAACGATCTGACCGAGGAAGACAAAGGCCTGGCCGGACATATTCTGTTCACGGCGCAGCGTCTGGCCCTCGAGCTGGGCTGCGAAGAAGGCTTCCGCGTGGTGATGAACTGCAATGAGCTGGGCGGGCAGACCGTCTACCACATTCACATGCATGTACTTGGTCAGCGCCAGATGAACTGGCCACCGGGCTGAGCCAGCGTTTTCGGGCTTCCCGGCCGACCAGCGTGTGTGATCAGCGCTGGTCGGACGACACAAGCCCTGCCCGCTCCGGCCGATTGGGGTAAACTGCCCGCATGATCTTCCGGAGGTGCCCATGGCTACCGAACGTCAATACTCCCCCCTCGACCGTCTGTTACTGCAAGCCGACAGCGCGATGCGCACATTGCTACCGTCCAGCGCGCACTCGCAGCGCCCTTCCCCCGCCGTTGTTCAGCCCGAGCACAAGATGAGCGAAGCCGACACGCGCCACGTCGCGGGCCTGATGCGCATCAACCATACCGGCGAAGTCTGCGCCCAGGCGCTTTATCAGGGCCAGGCGCTGACGGCAAAGCTGCCCAAGGTGCGCAAGGCGATGGAGCGTGCGGCTGAAGAAGAAATCGATCATCTGGTCTGGTGCGAACAGCGCATTCATCAGCTTGGCAGCCATACCAGTGTGCTGAACCCGCTGTTCTACAGCCTGTCCTTCGGGATGGGCGCAGTAGCCGGCGTTATCAGCGACCGGGTCAGCCTGGGGTTCGTCGCGGCGACCGAAGATCAGGTCTGCAAGCACCTGGCTGAACATCTGGAGCAACTGCCGACCGAAGACGGCAAGTCCCGGGCTATCCTGCAACAGATGCTCAGCGATGAAGAGCACCACGCTGAATCCGCACTGGAGGCAGGCGGTTTTCGCTTCCCGGCACCGGTCAAGTTCGGCATGAGTGTGCTGGCCAAGGTCATGACCAAGTCGACTTATCGCATCTGACAACACGTATACAACACCCATAAAAAAGGCGCCTGCATCAGGCGCCTTTTTAATGTCCGGAATCCGGGTTTATACGGCGACGTTGCGGCCGTAGAAGATTTCCAGCATTTCGTGTTTGACCTTGGCGGTCACTTGCTCGCGCTGCTCGGGAGACAAGTTGCTGGTGGCGTCGCCAAACAGGTAGTTGTCCAGTTCGAACTGCTTGAGCAGCATCTTGGTGTGGAACAGGTTTTCCTGATACACGTTCACGTCGGTCATCTGGTAACCGTTGCGCGTGTCTTCGGACAGGTAGTTCTGGATCGAGTTGATCTCGTGGTCGATGAAGTGCTTCTTGCCTTCCACGTCACGGGTAAAGCCGCGCACGCGATAATCGACGGTCACGATATCCGACTCGAATTTATGAATCAGGTAGTTCAACGCCTTGAGCGGTGAAATAACGCCACAGGTCGACACATCGATATCCACGCGGAACGTGGCAATACCGTCAACCGGGTGAATTTCCGGGTAGGTGTGGACCGTGATATGGCTCTTGTCCAGGTGCGCCAGGATGGTTTCCGGCAGTGGACCTGGCGACTCTTCGATCTGGCTTTCGGTAGGCGTCACCGGCTGCTCCGAGATCAGAATGGTCACACTGGCACCTTGTGGATCGTAATCCTGACGCGCAATGTTCAGGATGTTGGCACCAATGATATCGACAACATCAGTCAGAATCCGCGTCAGGCGTTCTGCGTCGTACACACTGTTGATGTACTCGACATACGCCTGCTGGTCCTGCGGGGTTTCCGCATAGCAGATGTCATAAATGTTGAAGCTCAAGGTCTTTGTCAGGTTATTGAACCCGTGGAGCTTGAGTTTGCTTTTCACCGTTAAAAACTCTCTATATGGGTGCGGCGCCAGCCGCGTGATCAAGCATGCCCGTCAGGTGAGCCCGGCTCATCTGCGTAGGACGGTTAACACCTCTTCGCGTTGGCGATTTTGGTTGTCTGTTCGGACCGGCAGCAGAAAACCAATACATGCTGCGCCCGTAAAAAGTGGCGCATTATGCAGACGTCCGAAGCCGTCTGCCAGAGTGTGCGCCGTTTTTATGATCGTTGGATGTCTGGCGTTCAGCCCAGTTCGACAATTTCATAATCGTGAGTGATCTTCACACCCGCGTTGCCGAGCATGATCGAGGCCGAGCAATACTTCTCTGCGGACAGTTCGATCGCCCGCTTGACCTGCGCCTCTTTCAACCCTCGTCCCTTGACGACGAAGTGCAGATGGATCTTGGTGAACACTTTCGGGTCTTCATCGGCACGTTCGGCTTCCAGAAACGCCTCGCAGCTTTCCACGGGTTGGCGCGACTTCTTCAAAATGCTCACAACGTCAAAGTTGCTGCAGCCACCCAGCCCGATCAAGACCATTTCCATCGGGCGTACACCCAGGTTGCGACCACCGCTTTCCGGCGGACCATCCATTACCACCACATGACCACTGCCGGATTCGCCGAGGAACATGGCTTCGCCAGCCCATTGGATGCGTGCCTTCATCGCCAAGACTCCACTGTAAAAAAGGGGTCGCCAGCTTAGCACAGGGCCAAAAGCCGCCCGGAAGAAATGCCTTTTGTAGGAAATGCGTAGGAATGTTCGCAAATAGCTTCCTACACGTCTGGAAAAGCTGGCGAGAATAAAGGCGCAGCCGATACCTATAGGTATGCCATTTGGCCATACACCTTATTTCGGAAGCCTCGCATGGTCGCAATAACCTTTACGCCCAAAGCAAACAGTCTGGACAAGCTGCTGCCCCATGCAGAACGCCGCCGCTGCCCCGCGAAAACCAACATCATCAATGCTGGTGAGCGTTCCGAGTCGTTGTTTCTGATCCTCAAGGGATCAGTCACGGTTTTGATCGAAGACGACGAGCGCCGGGAGATGATCGTCGCCTATCTCAACAGCGGGGACTTCTTCGGCGAACTGGGTCTGTTCGAGCAAGCGGGAAAGGAGTCCGTACGCAGCGCCTGGGTGCGGGCCAAGACCGAATGCGAAGTGGCCGAGATTTCATATGACTCGTTCCGCGAGCTGACCAGGCAAGAGCCGGAAATTCTGTATGCGCTCGGCAGCCAGATGGCCGAGCGCCTGCGCAATACAACGCGCAAGGTCGGTGATCTGGCGTTTCTCGATGTCACCGGGCGAGTGGCTCGCACGTTGCTCGAGTTGTGCAAGCAGCCGGATGCAATGACTCACCCGGACGGCATGCAGATCAAGATTACCCGCCAGGAAATCGGACGCATCGTCGGCTGTTCGAGGGAAATGGTCGGACGCGTGCTCAAGGCCCTTGAAGAACAGAGCCTGGTCAACGTCAAAGGCAAGACCATGGTGGTCTTCGGGACACGCTGAGCCCTTGGTATTCAGAGCCCGGCGAGCAGCTTGCGGTAAGCCTGCGCCAGACGCTCCAGGACGTCAGCACCCGGAAACGCTTCGTACAAGGCAATGTGGCTGCCTGCCTGGACACGCGGCTCAAGCTCGCACAGCTCATTGAAACGGTTTACCGCGGCCGCCATCTGAACGCGCTCGTTATCCAGCAGCAAGGCACCATGCGCCAGCACTACGGGACGCCTTCCGCCCTGGCTCTGACGCCAGCGCTGAGCCGTTCCAACCATTTTGCGACCATTGAGGTTGACGTTGAAGCGACCGTCGCAGAATGCGCCTGCCACCTCACCCAGTGAGGCTTGGCCACCCAGGTCGGTCATCAGATCGAGAATCGGCTGACATAATCGCAGGTAGGCGGTTTCTATACGGTCACGATCCACGTCAGTGGGCGGTTGCGCGTAGACCAGTGCGATGTTCAGCGTGGCAGAGGACTGCGGCACTGGCTCGCCGCCGGTTTCACGCAAGAGGACGGGCCATGCGTTGTCCGACAGGGTCTCGCTGGCTTCGGCAAAACCCGCTAACCGGCTCATCCGCCGTGGCATGACCAGCGCGCGATCATTGGGCCGCCAGAACAGCAGCCCGTGATCTGCAGCACCTGCACATACCGACGCCAGAAGATCCTGCTCGGCCTGCAGGCCTTGTTCGACACATATGTCGATGATCGAGTCTTGCATGCCGGCCCTCGCAAAGATGTTCAGCTCAATACGCTCAGTCGCTGGACGAAGCGCTTACTGCAATCTTGCGCTCCGGGAAGAACAACCGCTGCAACTCGGCGCCCGGGTGTTCGGCACGCATGAAGGCCTCACCCACCAGAAACGAGTAGACATCGCTGATTTCCATCAGCTCGACATCCGCACGATTGAGAATGCCGCTTTCGGTAACGACCAGGCGATCACGCGGGATGCGCGGGAGCAAGTCCAGCGTGGTTTCCAGGCTCACCTCAAAGGTATGAAGGTTGCGGTTGTTGATGCCCACCAGCGGTGTATCGAGCGTTTTGAGTGCGCGCTCCAGTTCGTCGCCGTCGTGCACCTCGACCAGTACATCCAGCTTCAGGCCCTTGGCAACGGCAGCCAGTTCAGCCATTTGCACGTCATCCAGTGCCGACACGATCAACAGAATGCAGTCAGCGCCCAAAGCACGTGCTTCGACCACCTGATAAGGGTCGATCATGAAATCCTTGCGGATCACTGGCAGGTTGCACGCCGCACGTGCCTCCTGCAGATAGGCATCGGCGCCCTGAAAGAAGTCCACATCGGTCAGCACTGACAGACAGGTCGCGCCACCGGCCTGATAACTTCTGGCGATCTCGCCCGGCAGGAAGTGTTCGCGGATGACGCCCTTGCTCGGCGATGCCTTCTTGATCTCGGCGATAACGGCAGGCTGCTTTGCCTTGGCCTGAGTGATCAACGCCTTGGCAAAGCCACGTGGCGCGTCGGCCCGGGCGGCCTGTTGTTCAAGCTCGGTCAGGCCCACAATCGCACGACGAGCCGCAACTTCCTCGGCCTTTCGGGCAAGGATCTTTTCCAGTACGGTTGGCACACTCATGCTTCGTTCTCCTGCTTGAATACCGCCGTGAAGGCACCCAGTTCTTCCAGTTTTTCCCGCGCCAGGCCAGTGTGCAGCGCATCGTGCGCCAGGGCCACGCCTTCTTTCAGGCTTGTCGCGTGATCAGCAGCATAAAGCGCGGCGCCGGCATTGAGCACGATCATCTCCGCAGCTTTCTGCCCGTTCTCGGTTTTGCGGCGTCCCAGCGCATCGCGGATCAGCTCCAGCGAAGCCGCCGGGCTTTCCACGGCAAGGCCGTACAGGCTCTGACTTTTGATGCCCAGGTCTTCGGGCTGTACCCAGTATTCGGTGACTTCGCCGTTTTTCAGCTCGGCCACGAAGGTCGGTGCGGCCAGACTGAATTCGTCCAGGCCGTCCTGCGAGTGGACCACCAGCACATGCTTGCTGCCCAGACGCAGCAGCACCTCGGCCAGCGGGCGGCACAGCGCCTGGTTGAACACGCCGACGATCTGATGACGAACGCCGGCCGGATTGGTCAGCGGGCCGAGCATATTGAACAGTGTGCGCAGACCCAGTTCGCGGCGCGGCCCGGCCGTGTGCTTCATGGCGGTGTGATGAGACTGGGCGAACATGAAGCCGATACCCACGCTGTCGATGCAACGCGCTACCTGAACAGGCGTGAGGTTCAGATAAACCCCGGCAGCCTCGAGCAGATCGGCACTGCCGCTTTTGCCCGAGACGGCACGATTACCATGCTTGGCCACGGTGCAACCCGCGGCGGCGATGACGAAAGCGGAAGCTGTCGACACGTTGAAAATATTCGCGCCATCGCCGCCCGTGCCAACGATGTCGACCACGCCGTCCAGGGTTTTCAGTTCGACCTTGCCAGCCAGCTCGCGCATGACCGACACCGCACCGACGATTTCATCGATGGTTTCGCTCTTCATGCGCATACCCATCAGAAACGAACCGATCTGCGCTTCAGTGCATTGGCCGGTCATGATTTCGCGCATGACATCGCTCATCTCTTCAGTGGTCAGGTCCAGCTGGTTGACCACGCGATTGAGCGCGCTTTTGATATCCATGGGGGTACTCATAAAAAATCCTTAGCCCTGACGATGACCGCCACTCTGCTTGAGAAAATTGGCGAACAGCTCGTGGCCCTGCTCGGTCAGGATCGACTCGGGGTGAAACTGCACCCCTTCGACGTTCAATGTCTTGTGGCGCAGGCCCATGATCTCATCGACCGAACCGTCTTCCAGCGCAGTCCAGGCCGTCACTTCCAGGCAATCGGGCAGCGTATCCTGTTTGACCACCAGCGAGTGGTAGCGGGTGACCACCAACGGATGATTCAAGCCATCGAACACCCCGCCGTCCTCGTGAATGACCGGGCTGGTTTTGCCATGCATGACCTGACGCGCGCGGACCACGTCGCCGCCAAAGGCCTGACCGATGGACTGATGCCCGAGACAGACGCCCAGAATCGGCAGTTTGCCCGCGAAGTGCTTGATCACATCCAGCGAGACACCGGCTTCATTGGGCGTGCACGGGCCAGGCGAAACGACGATGTGCTCCGGGTTCAGGGCTTCGATCTCGGCGATGCTCAGTTCGTCATTGCGAATGACTTTGACGTCTGCCCCCAGCTCACCGAGGTACTGCACGACGTTGTAGGTAAACGAATCGTAGTTATCGATCATCAGCAGCATTTTGCTATCAACCTTTTGATTTACTGACTTGATTCAGGCCTTCCGGATTCTGCTTCACTCATGCATCCCCTCGTCAGCCACAAGGCCGGGGGACGGAGAAAAACATCACAAAATCGAAGGCATACAGGTACGGGACCGGCAGGGCCGGCAAGGAAATAGTCAGGCGCGCCAACGCCAACGGGCGTGAGCCTTGATAACGCGCATCAAAAGCTTGCTGACTGTCGTCACGGAAGGGGTCTCATCGGTACGTTTCAGGACATTAGCGTACCGAATCGGCCGGTGCAATATGAATGTACCGGGCCGCGCCGATTGAAAAGCAGTTAAAGGCTGAAAAGAGGGCCGCGCCTCCTTGCGGAGGCGGGATTGAGGCAGGGGCACGATGGCCTGGGAGGTGGGGAGCCGAGAGGAACATCAGTGCGCAATCTCGCGCACATAGGCTTGGCAGGCCTTCAAAGCGATCAATCCCTGATCGCCGTAGTCGGTGATGGCGACAATTCGTCCAGCAGCCGCTGGGTCAAGTTCGCCTCGCGGGCTTCCATGAACCACGCCGCCGGTGTCGGTGCCGGCTGGCATGCCATCGCGCTTGGCGGGGCTGTTGGCGAGGAGGACTGACAAGCGCAAATCAGCGGTAGCCAGGCGATCACGCAAACGAGCCTGAGCAGTCTGTGCATCGCTCAACTCCTTGTGGATGGTTGTATCGTTGGTGTGCAAACGGACTTCCAGCGCCCGTCGTTGTGCCTGCTCGGCGTTCTGCCAGTCGACGACCGCCAGCGCCGCCTGCTCGCGCTCGCGCTGCCACGTCAGCGCTTGCGTGGACAGTTGCAGGCCATAGCGGGCCGCCTGCCATTTCCAGGCGGCCCAGGTACCCAGCCCTGACCCCAGCACGAATGCGAGGATCAGGCATCGCAGATCCGGCATTTTCACGGCAGCACCTCCAATGCCCGCTGGTAAAGCGCCTGCCGGTCCGCCAGGCCGTTGGTACCGCCATTGATGCGGCGGGTGATCATCAGAAAATCACCCTGGTCTGCCAGCACGTTGAGGTTGGCCCGGTCCCAGAACCACGCCGCCGACATGGCGGCGTGGTCGGGTTGTTCGAGCAGTTGTGGCTGGGCAAGCAAGTCCAGCCCGAGCGCCTCCCCGCACGCCTCATAGTTGGTCCGCCCCGTCACCTGAATCAGCCCACGGCCCCGATACAACTGACCGTCGCCATCTGCTTCTGGCGTGTTGCCCAAACGCAGCGCCAACTGGCCCGTGTCGTACTTGGCCAGATAGCTGTCGCTACCCAGCTCGCGCACATAACGAAGCTGCCCGGACTCATGCCCTATCTGAGCGATGAACGCGGCGATACGCAGGCGAGTGTTGATGGCGTAGCGGGCCATGGCGATGTTGAGAGCAGGAACGAAAACGCCGGCTTTAGAGCCGGCGTTGGGGAGGATTTGCAGTAGTTGTTGCTGGTTGATAGGCATTTAACCTCCTGAGGCTTATGCCGTCAGATATCCCATTTGGTCGTGCTGAGCCAAAAATTGGCACAGCCTATATCGCCTCGAAGTCAGTGATTCGAGTTATAGACACAACGTTAAAAATGAAGCGCTATTAAGTGCCCGTATTTTGAACAGTCGAGTCCGAAGGAACCGAGTAGATGAAAGGTTCCGCAGGCGGCTCAGGCCACTCGACCGAGAGCGGAAAACCGGATTGCGACTCGATCTGAGCAAGACGCACTCGGTAAGTCCTCCACGCCTTGAACTCTGCCTTCAGTGCTGGAATTCTGTCAGTTTTCTCACTGGTCGCTCCTTCCAACTCCGCTGTATCCTCGATAATTTCCAAAGACGTTTGCAGCGAATTTATTTTCGCCGTTGCCAGCGACGATGCTGCGTCACGCTTAAGCATGACTGATGCAAGCACCTCTATTTCTACCGGCTCTGCAATATCGCCAAACTCCCCGGCATACGCTCTCTCATAGATATCACGCCCATAAGCAGCGCTGTCGTTTGGAGAAGAGGAAAACGGGATCTCGCCCAATGTCTCCTGTGTTTCAACAAAAACCACATCCAGTGTGATCATCGTGTGTTCAGTATTCCAACGCGGATTACGCGCACTCTTCAAAGTGGCCATCAAGAAACCCTCAGGCAAATAGTAACGGAATTGGTTGCGTCCAGATTTCTGTCCTGGACATATCCCATAAGACGCCATGTACCAGTGGGTGCACCAGCCGCATGGGAAGAAGCGGCAGAAAACAAACAAGAACTGCCTTGTACAATATCTCCAGGATTTGAAGGAACATTCGTTGCACCTCCTCCTACTAAAAGAAGTGCATATGTACCTACCCCTCCCGCCGGTTGAGTACCCAGAACCGGCATAAGGTTCCTTTCATGCATAATCCAGCCGAAGTCAGTCGCGTCTACCGTGATTCGGGGATTAGTACCGTCATAGCCGATTTTTATGAGGTTATTACCCTGACCGGCACCTGTGCCCTGCTGCACGGGAGCAAAGCCTAGTCTCGGTTGGAGATAGTAAACTGTGTTGTCGCTGGCCCGTCGCATGTATGGCAGATCGGGATTATTGGAAGACATCCCAACGGTACTAACCCAGTCAGCGAGCGGGCGCTGAGAATCGCGCAGATCTATCTCAGCCTTTGTATAGCCATCCGTGATTCCATAGCCAGATAATGTAGAAGCCTTATCAGCCTTGTCAGAGGGTTTAAAATTAGACGACGCCCATAGCGTGCCAAGATCTGTTTCATCAACGGTTGCTTTCAGCCCCGATGAAGACCAACCAATTTTTACAGGGTTGCCCAACTGCCCTATACCAGTACCTTGCTGAATCGGGGTATAGCTCAACTTGGTTTGCAGATAATACACCACGCCATCCGACTCACGACGCATATACGGTGCATCGGGCTGGTTGGACGCCAGGCCAACTGCCGTAATGGAGTCCCTTGTGGGGTAACGGGCATCTCGTAGATCAACCTCTGCCTTAGTATAAGCATCGGCAATTCTATACGCAGCGAGCGTTGTGCCCCAATCGGCCTTGTCAGTGGGCTTGAAGTTATTGGAATACCAAAGATTGCCAAGGTCAGTATTATCGACCATCGCCTTGAGGCCGTTATTCGACCAGCCGATCTTCACCTTGTTGTCGAGCTGACCGGTACCCCCTCCTTGTTGTACCGGGGTAAACCCCAGGCTTGGTTGCAGGGCAACCAGAGCGCCATCGGACTCACGGCGCATATAAGGCGCATCAGGCTTGTTATTGGCCAGACCCACATAGGTAATGGAATCGCGCAGCGGCCGCTGAAGATCGCGCAGATCGGCCTCGGCCTTGGTATACGCATCCGAAATACCATTACCGCTAAGTGTTGTCGGATTACTCCCCTCTTCCACCTGCCCATATTTATTGACCTTGACCCGAGTGTAATCACCCGCGGCCACACCACTGCGTCCCAGCAAACGCTCGAACGCAAGGTCAGTTGTACCCAGCACCGGCACCGTCGTATTGACCAGTTGCCATACGGTGCCCGCGTTTTTCGTGCCGGCCTGCACCGGCACCATATGACCCGGCGTGCATTCGGTGCTTTCGTTCGCATCCTGCGCACGTGCCCAGGCGCCTGCCGCGGCGACATAAATCCAGTTCTGCGACGCGGTGTCCTGATTCTTGACCAGCACCCGATCGCCAGCCGCCAGCGTGACGTCATCAATGGTCTGCAAACCGCTCAGCCCAATGGAGACTGTCGTGGCGCAACGCACCGATTTTTTGTAATCGGATGCTGCCAGGCCAAGAATGGCTCGATGCAACTGGGTGACATCCTCCTCGTTGGGCACCAGACCGGCGCCCAGGATCACGTTCAAGATCTCCTGCGTGACCGAGTTGCCCCACTGCGCCGGGATCAGCGAACCAGGGGTGCCGGTCGCCGGGTTTTCATCTACAAACTTGCCGCTTGCCAAGCCTACGCCCGGCACACTCTTGGGATAATCCACATTGTGTTCCTCAGTTGAAGTTTACGAATTCGACGCTGTGCGCCGGTGCTGCTCGACGGATCAAACATTCGATTGCGAGCCCGGGGTTGACCCCGAACCGCTCGCCCCAGTAGCTGGCCCCGAAGCGTCTGCCCAGGCGCTGGCGCCCGCCGGTGTTCAGGGTCCACATGAATTGCGCGTTCCAGGTGCCGAAGTGCGCCTGGCCAAAACGCGAACGCCCCATACGGGGCGCTCGGTGTTCGGTCACGGTGGCATCGGGGTAGCCCTGGCTGATGGCAATGTCGATGTAGAACGCCGCGTTTTGCCCTCCTGTTGCCACGAGCCGCTGGCGCACCGACAGACGCCGGTCAGCGAACAACGGTTTGAGCCCCAGGCACGGGTCGGGCAGATTCATCACCCGCTCCCAGTCCGGGACCAGCTCACTGACGGTGGCGGGGTCCATCTCGTTGAGCAGGTCGAACGCGCGGCCATCGATGCGCGCGAACTCGCGGGACAGCCCGGTAATCACCTGCTGCAATTCCGGCACCCGCTCCGGATCCCACGCTGGGCCGGGGGGCAACAGCGCCTGCAGTTGCCCGGCGTAGTGTTCGGCAGTTCTTATGACGACCATTGAATACCCCCGAACGTGAGCAGCTGGTTGGCCGCCGCAGTAACATTGGCCACTGGCGAAATCAGCACATGATCGGTTTCGCCCGTCGCGCGACTGATGGCCTCGGCGATGTGCGTGAGCAACAGCGTTTCGCCCAGTCCGCCCTCACGGTTGTGCAGGTCCAGCAGCTGCGCCTCGACCGCCGCCCGCACGGCGGAGGTGTCCGGTGTGAGCCGGATCGTGTAGACCACCGGTTTCTGCACCGGCGCCAGCACATACACATCCGCCGTAACCGGACGCAGCGGCTCGATATACGCCGCGACCGCAGCGAGCTGCTCGGCGTCAGGAATGGGATCGGCCTGGTCGTCACGCATGAAGAACACCGCCACCGTCCCTGGCCCCATGAACCGGCGCACACACCAGGCGCGCGTCACGCCCGGCACTTCCAGCGCCCAGGTCACGTAATCATCCTGATTGCCGCCATGCGGGATGACCCGGTAGGAGCGCACGACACGCGCACGCAACGACTCGATACTTTCCTGCGAGATGCCGCCGGACAGACCGTCGGCAATGACGGTGAAGGTGCTGTCGATGCCTTCGACCGGTTGCACGGCAGTCATCACCAGACCGGCGTCCGCATTACCCAGAACACCGGCATCCACCGCTTCGACCGTGGTTGTGTTATTGCCCGCAACCGTGGTGACGCCTTTGGTGACGCGGTAGAAGCGTCCATCACTGAACTGCAGCACAGTGTCCGCATCCAGCACCGCGCCGGCTGCAGCGCTGAAGCGCACCGTGCCAGTAGCGGCCTGTGCCACCTTGCGCGGTTGCCTCAGGCGCAGGATGGCTTGCCGCTCGAGGGTCTCCTCGTCGGCGGTGTCCGGCAGAATCTGGTCGGCGATCCAGTCCTGATAGCCGTACAGCCCGTAGGCCGCACCGCTGTGCGCGCGGGACAATACCCGGGCATCGGACTGACGCAGCGCTTCGTCGGCAAGGTCGACCTGGGTTCGGTTGATCAGCGCCGGTAACGTAGGTGTTTCAAACGGCATAAATCACCTGCCACTGTTCAGAAGGGTTGAAACGCACGATCTGACCGTCAGAGACGACCAGCTCGACGCCCAGGTTCAGGCGGTTGCTCTGAACCTGTTCGGTAAGGATGTTGATGTGCGTGACCTGGCCATCTTCGATCAGCCAGTCGAGCGCTTCGCGGGCATAGAACTCGGCATCGCGCTGGGTCTGGGCAGTCAGCCTGACCCGGCGCAGCAGCCACAGCCTGGAACCGATGCGGTCATTGGCCTGTGCCGGGTAGGTGTCGCCCCACCAGCCATAGCGCTCGGCATCGTCGAACGGGTCGTCCGCTTCGGCACGTCGCCAAGTGAACAGGCTGATGACCACCGAGCGCAGCAGAGACGCCTGCAGAGAGCCTTCGATGATCATCCGGCACCTCCAACGGGCGGCCCGCTCTGGCCATTCCCGCCCTGCACGTTGCCGTGCAGATGGCTGATCTGGCTGATACCCGCGGCGAGCTGGTCGCCCTGGGAGACGATCTTTCCGGTCTGGGTGATCTGCGGTGTGTCGAAGTTCACGGCCACCGTCGCCTTGATGTTCAAGGTGTCGGTTTCAATGTCGATGACCTTGCCGCGCTTGAGGTGAATCTTGTCGCCCTCGTCGGTGTAGATCGCCACTTCGCCCGACTCCAGCCCTTTGAGCCGATAGCGCCGGTCGGCCACCACCAGCAGCAGACCGTGCGACCGGTCGCCACCAATGAACGCGGCGATACCTTCAGCGCCGGCCAGTGGATTGCTGGTGAAACCGTAGGGTTCGAAGTGCTCCATGTCGTCCTTGACCTCTCCGGCGGTGAGGCGCATTTGCAGCGCCTGCATTTTGCTGCTGGCCCTGGCGAGCACCACGGTGCCGCGCACCAGCATGCGATTGAGTAAGCTCATGAGGTTGTTTCCTCGTCGATGGGCAGCAGCCAGGAGTAAGCATCCTGATTGACCTGCACCTTGCTGCGCTTGTTGGGGTCACCCGGCTCGGCCTGGAAACCTTCAGGCGGACCGACCACCAGTGTGGTGATCGTGCCTTGGTCACTCAGCGAATAGGTCACGGCTGAAATCAGCATGTTGCGGCTCGTAAAACCGATGACCGGATCGATCACCCGGACCATGGTGTTATGCCGCCAGAGCGCCCCGTTGGACTGCCGCCAGCCCTGGACCTTGTAGGTGGTGAGCAGCGCCTTGCCAGCCCGCTGACCACGCTCCCAATTGGCGCGACTCAGGGCGAGTTTGGGTGTGATCGGCGCATCCTCATGAACGACCAGTACGCGAAGCCGCTTTTTATGCGCGGGATCGTCATGCCGGTTATCCGTGACCTCGGCCGAGACCTCCGACGACTCCTTGCCGAACGTCTGGTCATTACCGGTTTGTTGACCGATGACCCGGTACTCGGAAAAAAGCCCGGAAAAGTCCCGCGCGATGACGGCGCTCAACACGTTCTTGCCAAGTTCGAGCGCGTCTGCGCTCTGCCCGCGACTACCCGGCCTGGCCAGCACCACATTGCCGTATTCGTCATCGGTGGAAAAAATCCGGAACAGGGTCAGCAGCCGGTCAATGGACTTGAACACGGTTTCGGCAGGCTCGATGGTGTGATCGGCCATCTTCGAGGTTTCCGGTATTTCGCTGATCACCGACAAACCATAGGGAGCAGCCAGCGCTTCAACGATCTTCAGCACCCCCACCTCCTTCCACTGACTCGGCTTGTTGATGGCCGAGCAGTCGATGAGGTCGGCGGTTTTCGAGCGTCCGGAAATCTTTAGCGTGACTTGCTTGCCGTCATAGCTGATCGGCGCGGCAAACACCCAACCGGTCAGAATCAACTCGCCGCCGATACGCACTTCGCACGCGGCGCCAGGCGTGATCGGATGCGAGATTTCAGTGCCCGGCCACTGCCAGGTAATGCTCACGTCAAAGCTGCGCGCCTGACGCTCGATCCCGGCAGAGATTTCCACCGACTTCCAGCCGGCGTAGTCGTGCTCGTCAACCGTCAGGGTGACAACGTTAGGGTCGATCATGGGTCACTCCTGAGCGATCTTCAGCGTGCCGGGCGGCACGAAACCCGGATGGGCCAGCCGATTGCGCTGCACCATTTCCTGCGCCCGGCTGGCGTCACCGAATCGGCGATAGGCCAGCACCAGCGCGGGCAACGGCTCGGACACCTTCAGGTCCACCAGACGCACGCCAGAGGCCGCCACCGCGTTGAGGTGCCGGATCAACGCCTGACGCAACGTGTTGAGCGCCAGGTAATGTTCAGGGTCGGCTTTCAACGACGCTTCCCAGATGGCTGAACTCAGCGTGTCGCGCAGTTCGATGACGTCATCGGCAACCGGCACATCCACGCGTTGCAGCGCTTGCGTCACTTGCTGATCCAGCGACGGCACCACCGTGAGCGGCGTGACGGTCGTCGCAACCGGCATGCTCGCGACGATTTTCGCCACCTTGACCAACAAGGCATCCTGGACCAGATTGGCCGCGGCCTGCGCCGTCACGCCGGTATCCAGCCCGCTGCTCTGGCTGACCAGATTGATGCCGGACACTGCCTCCGCCTGTTGCGTGGCCTCGGAAATCACCGACCGGTAATCGACCGTTTCAACAGAGGACACCCCGCCATTGCTGCCGGACCTAGCTGCCGCGCTGCTCGCAGCGGTGCCGTTACTGCCACTCGCGGAACCATTGCCTGAACCGCCCCCTGTCGAGCTGCCGGAACCTGCTCCCGTACTCGCCCCGCCAATACTGCTGGTGCCATTCGCTCTTCTGGCTCGACGGCTGTCACCGTCGAAACTGGCGAAGAACGTGCTAAACAGCGTGCTGACCGTCAACGGCGCATTGACCAGCGAATGCACCAGCGCGGTGACATCCGAATAAATCGTCATGAACGGTGTGAACTGCCGCTGAATGGTCGCGAATACACCCGACAGGGCGCTGCGCAGCGCCTGAATATTGATACGCACCGCGTCCACTGTGGCCATCACCGAGCGGTAGCGCCTGAGCGCCGAGTCCAGCAGGCTCTCGGATGCGCCCAGCAACTGCCGTCGCGTATTGAGCGTCGACACGGGAAACTTGAGCGGGTTGGCCGGATAGAATTTCAGGTCCAGCCGGACGAGTCCGCCTTCGCTCAGGTTGTGTGTAACACCACATTCGCCAACCTGGACCTGCACGCGACCCAGCCAGGGATGCACCAGCTCGCCGGCACCTTCCTGCTCCAGTGCCTGCAGCAATTTGTCTCGCTGTTCGAAACAGTCGGGACCGACAATGAACCCCGTCAGCGTATGCACTTTCGACTGTTTGCCCAGCGACTCGAAATAAGGCTCGTCGCGTTGTGGAAACTCATGCAACTGCCCCTTGCGGCCTGCCGGGACGACGGCTTTTTCAATGAAAAAACCGACGCCCCGGAAAGACGCTGGCAGCAGGCTGTCACGCCATGTACTCATGATCCGGCTCCTGCGCCGAGGGTTCGATAACCGACGTTTGGCGATATCGTCAAACCCGGCTGGTTGGTTTGCACTTGCCCGGCACGCATGCCCGGCGGCGCGTTTTCAAAGCGAATGTTGAGCTCGCCTTCAAGTCGCGGGCCGGCCCCGGCTGCGCCCTGTTGCAACAACAGGCTGCCGGGGGCCAGCGGGATGGGTACGCCGAGCAATTGGCTGGTCGGCGGCACGCCAGTGGCCTGATTGAGCAACTGTTGATTTGTGCGAACGTTCTCGACGGCACCGGCCGCCAGAAACGCTCCAGTCCCGCCGCCTGGCCCTGCGTTGCGTATCCGCTGTTCTTCCGCGAACTGATTGGCCTTCTCGGTCGCCCGCTGCAGGACGGTCTTATTCGTGTCGCCACCAAACCAGCTCATGATCGGCTCGATGAATGGCTTGATGTCCGCCCACAGACCTGCGAACCAGGTTTTGATCGGCTGCCAGTTCTCGATGACCATGCCCAGCGGCGAAAAACTGAACAGCGTTGCCAGCACATCGGTAAACGGTTGTGCCTCGGCCTTGATGGTTTCCCACAGGCCGGCCAGGTACTCGGACAGCGGCTGCCAGTTGGCCACGACCATGCCCAATGGCGACCATGCAAACAGCGTCTGCAGAAAATCGAAGACCGGCGTGGCCAGCGCTTTGATCACGTCCGACAGCGCAGCAAAGAATTCGCTCAGTGGCTGCCAGTTGGCTGCGATCATGCCCAGCGGCGTCCAGGCGAACACCGCCTTGAGCACGTCCCACAGCGCCATCACCGGTCCGCGAATCGCCTCCCAGACCGCTTGGAAATAAGGTGCGACGGTAGACCAGTTGGCGATCAGAAAACCTGCCGCCAGCGCGAGGCCGCGCACGATCAGGCCCAACGGTGACATGCCCATGACCGCAGCCAGCAGCCCGGCGGCACTCGTCGCAGCGAGAACGGCGACTTGCAGTACGCCGAAAGCAATCGCGGCGCCCACGACGCCCTTGATCACCTCTGGATGTTCGGCCGCCAGCGCGGCGACCTGAGAAATCATCGGCCCGATCACGGCCATCGCTTCGTTCATCGCCGGCAGAAACATACTGCCGATATTGATGCCCAGACGATCGACACGGTTGGTCATCTCTTTGATGGCAGTGGCCGTGGTCTGGGAGTTGTCTGCGAACTCCTTCTCGATGGAGCCGCTGTTTTGCACGCCCTCCCCGACCTTGGCCAGGTTGGACCTGAGCACATCGAGGTGGGCCAGCAGCGGCGTGATCGCGCCCAGCGATTCGGCACCGAACAGCTGCGTGATGACGTCCGACTGTTTGCCGGGATCAACACTGGAAACCGCCGTCAGGACCTTTTCAATGGTCCCGGACGGGTCACTCTGCATGCCTTGGGTCAGCTGGTTGACGTCGAGCTGCAACGCCTCGAACGCCCCGGCTTTCGCCGCGCCCCCTTCGGTCAACGACTGCATGAACCGCTTCATGCCGCTGGCGGCCACATCGGCCGGCACATCGACGCTGGCCAGGGTCGCGCCCATTGCCGCCAGTTGCCCGGAGGCCATCCCCGCAACCGGCCCGAGCGGGCCCATTGCAGTCACCATGGTGGCGACTTTCTTTTCCAGGTTGTTGCCGCCGAGCACGTTGATCTTCTCGGACAACGCCGCGACCTGCGGCTGAGTCATCTGAAACGATGACCGCCACGAGGCCATCATGTCGCCCGACTCGGCCGCCGTCTGATCGAATGCGACGCCCATTTTCACGGCGTCGCTGGCAAACCCGGTCAGTTCTTCGCGCGGTACGTTGGCCTTGGCACCTGCGGCGACAATCGCCGCGATACCGTTGGCGCTTTCCGGCAGTCGTTCACTGAGGTCCAGAATGTCGGAACTCATCTGCTGGAACTGTTGCGGTGTTTCAAAGGTGACCGATCGTTTCACGCCGGCCATGCTGGTCTCGAAACCGATCGCTGCCTTTACCCCGGCAATCAAGGGCTCTGCCAAAGCATTGCTCTTGATCATCTCGCCCACTTCGACGTTCCCAAGACCAGAGCCTTTAAGCCTGGTCTCGAAGCCTTCAACGTTGTTGCGGATGGTTGCCAGCGTTGGAGACAGCTTGTCGACGCCGGTAATCAGCGTCTTGATAGTGTCTGCCATCACTCCCCCTGCAGGATCTGGTTGATGCGTTGCGTCTGCAAGATCGACTCGGTGATGATGTCCAGCTCCCTGGACATCATCAGTTCGGGATCGGTCTTCCAGAAGTACGCGAGGTCGTAAACGACGGCGATCAGTCCTTCGAGGTCGCTGATGCCGCTGCCATGAAAAAACTCGCAACCTTCCAGCTCAGCGTGTTGATGTCGCACAGGTCCATCTGATTGACCGACGAGGGCGGGATGCCAGCGCAGACGGCGATGTATTTCGCCGCCACGTCCAGATCCAGGGAGACTTCCTCGTTCTTGTCAATTCTGTACGGCAGGGCCTTGATGGCCCGCGCTTCCTGCGCTGTAGGGCGCCGGAAGGTCAGTTGCCAAAGGGTTTCGCCGTGCGCTTCGATCGGGCTGGCCAGGTCGATGACTTCACTCATTGCCAGCTCCCCTGATTGCCGTCGAATTGCAGTTCGATGGTGCCGTCGTCAGCCTTGCTGCTCGGCTCATCGACCAGGTAGGCGCCGGACAGGACGTAGGTCTTGCCGTTCTTGAACTCACAGGTGATAGTCATGTCCACACCGGTGGTGAGCAGCTTGAGCGGCAGATCCGCGGTATGCACGGCGGTGAATTTCAACCAGGCAGCCTTTTCGGTTTCCTTGTAGTAACCAGGCACGACCGTCTCGCGCTTGATGTTCATCAGAGGCGCTTCGCCGCCGCCGCTGATGGTCAATTGGGTGCCATCCACTTTGATGTAGCAGGTACCCGCAACTTTCTGACCCATGTTGTTTATCTCCAGAATGAAAAAACCCGCACGAGGCGGGCTTGAAAGGGTTGGTTAGGCTTATGCCGCTTCGTCGTACTGCAAGCGGAACTGGTTGAGCAGCGCGAACACGCGCAGGCCGTTGATGTAGTCAGGCGGGAACATCACGTTCACGCGGCTTGGGTCATTGCCGTCACGCTCGACGATCAGGTGCTGGGCGAACGTTTCGGCGTTCTCCACATGACCCTCTTCCTCAAGACGTGCGTATTGCGCAATCAACTCGCCACGGATGGTGCTCGGCGTGATGATCGGCTGGCCGGCACCGAAGCGCGTGCCATCGTTGGCCAGCTTGTGGCGGCCGTACTTGCTGGTGATGATGCCTTGCAGGCGACGGATGATGAACGCCGACTGGTGCATGGTTTCGCTGTCCAGGTACGAGTTGTCAGCCTGGCCATAAGCGTTCTTCTGATAGGTGGTGATCGAACGCTGAATGCGCACGTAACCGCCTTCGTAGTACGCCGTGGCGATGCCGTAACGCAGCAGCGACTCACGCTCGGTCAGGGTGAAACGCTGACTGGCCGGAGCCGGATCGATGCCAGGCATGGTGCCGCTCTGGGTCGGACGGCTGGCGTCGGCAGAGATGAACACCGCCGTGCGCGCAGCCAGTGCAGCGGCTTGCAGCCAGACCGGTTGCGGAACACCGTTTTCCACACCCTGCAGGGTGATGTGCTGATCGTTGCGCAGTTGACCTGCGGCCACCAGCGTACCGACCGTGCCGCGCTTGGCGCTGTAAACGTGACCGTACAACTGACGCGCCCAGCTCCAGCGACCGGTGCTGTCGTCCATTGCCGCTTTCCAGGCATCCAGCGTAGCGGTGTCGGTCCAGGGCATGCAGATGAACTCGAACGGCTCATCGCCCAGCGCAGCCAGTGCCTTGAGCTGATCAGGCGTACCCACGCCGCCGGTCATGGCTGATACTGCCGCCGTCAGGCCAGCCGGAATGACTTCGCCATTGGTCTTGCCCTGGCGATTGAATTCCAGCTGGATGTCATTGCCGCTTGCCCCGCTCCATTTGCAGGAAAGGGTCAGCACACCCGCTTCGACAGCCGCGGTGATCGGCAGGTCAGGCGTGGCATTGATCTTCACCGACAGTGCCGTGGCCGCCTGGGCAGCGGTTGCACCGTTAACGACAGTGGCCTGCACTCGCATGCCGCCGACATACAGGTTCAGCAGACCGGCTTCGGTCGCCGCCCCGGTGAGGGTAACTTTCGCACCGGCCTTGGCGCCTTCGGTATTGAGCAGCGGCAGGCACCAGACTTCGCCGGTGGGGTCCGCCTTGCGCCAGGTTTCATACATGGAGGCCAGCATGGAACCCTGACCGCCGATGTTTTTCGCCAGCGCCACACTCGGCACCAGCACCAGAGAACCCAGTTCGGGGCCGGACACGTCGTCGTTGACCTGCGCAACGATCAGGCGACGCATGCTAGCCGACGCGCTGTTGGCGGCAGAGTTGTCCATCTCCGCATAAAACAGCGGCACGCGGACATCGGATGGAATGTTGTTAAAGCTGATAGCCATTGTTTGGCTTCCTCTTGGTTAAGCCGTGAAGGCTTGATGGGTGGTGGTGGATTGCTCGGTTTTAAGGGTGATGTCGCCGTCGTTCTGACGACGCTGCCACCAGGCGTTGAAGGTCACCTGCCGGCCTTCGACGGGCAGCAAATCGCCCGCCTCCGGATCCGGCACAGTGCGGCCCTCGGCCGGTATTACAGTGATGCGTTGAGTCATGGGGTTACCTCTGCTGTGAACTTCGCTTCGATACGGCCATCAGGGCCGGGGGATTTCAGATTCGGATCTGCGGGGTCAACGCAGTCCATCTCGAGGGTGGCGCCGGTAAAACCGGGCAAACCATCCAGATACGCTTCGTGCCAGGTCTCGGCAGGCTGATCGGCGGTGTTGCGGCCCAACTGGAACTGCGCGGCAAAGCCGAAGCGATACGTCACCCGGTCGCCGCTGATCTGCACCAGCGCACCACCGGTGTATTGCATCGCGTCGTAATCGTGATCCGGGTTCCAGCCCACCAGTGCACGCCACAGTTCGGCGCGCAGGGCATGCAGTTGCTCACTGGCTTCCTGCCCGCGCTTGTCACCGCCATCGAGCACCACCACGACATCGATCGTGTCGGTGATGTTCTGGCGAATGACGTTCTGCAAATCGTTGGCCGTGGACTGATCGCCAGTGGCAATCACGTACGCCGACGGGTGAGCGAGCTGATCGCCGAGGGCGACCGCAGCCCAGTCGATACCGGCACTGATTCGCCCGGCAAAGCTCGGGCAGGTCGCCTGCAAATGGGCAACTATCGGGGTTATCTTCATAAGGGGTTCCGCGTGTGTTGGAGTGATCTGACGTGATGAATGCGCCTACTGGCTTACCTTGCCCAGCGCCTCATCCGCCTTGTCCGCCGCGCGACTGGCCGCATGCGCAGCCTGGCTGGCGATGGAGGCAGCCGTCTCGACCTTGTCCGCCGCCTGCGTTGTGGTTTCGGCCAGCCTGTCCAGGCGCCGGTCACGTTTGCCCAGAGCTGCGTCATAGGCATTGCGAACCTCGGCCAGCTGCTGCGTATGCTCGGCATTGGCCGACCACTGCCCGGCCTGAAAACCGAGCATCAGGCAGCCAGCGATCAGCAGCATGGAAATCAGCCAGACCTCCAGGCGCCGCCACCAATGGCGAGCGATGAAATCAATTGCGCATCTGTGCATCGTTTGCACCTCCGAGTTGGGATCGCAGCCGGGCTATTTCGGCGCTTTGCGTAGTGACCTTGTCGGTAAGCTGAACGATGTGGCTGGTGAGGGCTTCGATCTTGCCCTCCATCCGGCCAACCGCTGCGGCGAGTTCGTTGCGCTCCTTGGCGAACTGATCAGCCCGCGCTTCAGCCTCTTTGCGCGCCTGGCGCTCGGAGTCGAGCAGTTCATTGAGGCGGCGAACCGTGCCGATGTCCGCGTTGTCCATCGCCCGGTCTGTTGCGTCTCTGGAAAGAAACTTGCGCAGCCATAAAAAGCCGCCAAGCAGAATTGTGCCCGTGCCGCCCAGCCAGGTAGCTGTGCCTGGGCCTAGGTCGGTTGGGTCCATGGGTACTCCGTAACAGGCTGGTGGACTCTCAAGGCCCTCGTTGATCGAAAGCCTGAACAAACTGGAAAGAGCCCCTTGATACGGGGCTCCGTTGTCGGGTCAGAACGGAATGACTTGCACCGTCATGCCTGTGCATAACCCCACAGGGCAACGCGCTCGGCAAAGTACGGTGTGACCAGTGCGACGGTCTGCGCCTGGTTGCTGGCTTCCAGGCTCATCTTTTCGCCATCGGTGCCTGGTCCTGTAACCCACAGCGTCACTGGCACCATTTCTGCCTTCGCTTTATCGAGCAGGTTTTTCAGCGCGGTGCGACCGGCAGCCGTTGGCGGAATCCCTGTTTCACCGATAAATGCGGCCATCTTGTTAGTCTTGGCATAGGTCAGAAACGGACCCACGATTTCATCGCGCAGAACGGTCGGCGAGATCAAATCGTTGTTATTGGCGTAGGCACCGCTGGAGCTTTTATCGTAATCGCCGTAAGCGTGGGCTTCCCAGACGATTGCATTGGCCGGATCGACAATCTTCGACTGAAGGTTGGCGGAGACGGTGGCCCAGTTTCTGGCGCTTGCAAACTCCAGCCCACAAATGAACACCGGCTTTTTCGAGCTATTGCGCAACGCCTGCAGCACGGTATTCATCGTGCTGATGTACAGCGCTTCAAGATCAGGCAACGTAATGTAGTCTTTGGCACCTACCGTGGTATTCGAATACGGCTCGTTACCCAACCCCCAGCCCAGCACCATCGGATCGTCGCATTCAGTGACCAGCTTCTGGTGGAAGTTGGCCAGGTGAACGGCGCTCCAGAAAGTGCCGTTGACACCGTTCCCGTCCTTGATCAATACCGATTCGGTTGCCTTCCAGCCATTCTGATTACCGGCCTCTGCGGCAGGAAGAATGCGTCCGGTCAGCGTCCCGTTTGCATCTGTTTCGTAGCGATGCAACCGCATGTAGTGGTGCGGATCAGGAATGATTCTGGCCTCGCCGTTGGAGTCATCGCGAATCCAGCCAAGCATTTCTTTCCAGCGCTTCACAAAATCGGTGTTCAGGTTCGCCCCTTGGCCTGGCAGACCGTCCAGAGTCGACAGCTGAATGGCGCGCTGAAGTTCGAACGGAAACCGGATCAGACGCACGCCCCGGTTCTTGACCCAGGTCGTGATGGTTCCACGATTGGGCCACTGGTAATGAGTCCCGGCCTCGCCCGGCACGATCTGTCCGGCGTTCGCCACCGAACCCAGGTTGATACCTACCAGCGGAATATTCTTCAGCTGGCTGACAGCAGAACTGCTATTGGACATGATTGATACCTCTAGTTGGCACCGCGAGGCAGCAGCGACGCTGCTGTACCTCTTTCGCTCAACGGCGATAACTCGAGGCTCGCGGCCTTCACATGATTCAACGTCCCGCAGCGGGAACATTTGATCTGGAGCTCTGTGTATTCACCCATGCGGGCCAGCAGTTTCTTGCACTGCCCGCATCTAAAGTTTTTCAACATCTACATTGGCCTCCATGCGCCTGGCCCAATGAAAAACCCCGCCGGAGCGGGGTTTGAGGTGGGTCGCCAGTGACCGGTTGTGGCTGTTGATCAGCCTGTTTCCGGCTGCTGCCCTGAGGCGCAAATCGCATATCGTGGGACCTTTTTACCTCCCTCCGGAAAGCCTGGGAAGGGGCAGTTTCGGGGTGGGTCGAGTTTGACCGGAGTTCAACACGAGTTCGGCCACAGCTGTGCAATCGACCCGGATAAACGGCGTGAAACCGTGGCTTTATTTACCCTTGGGCAGCCTTGTCGGCGACCGCATTGTTGCTTCTGGAAGCGCTGCGCTCAGCGAGAATCGCCAGCACTTGCTGGTGCAGCTTGTTGAGCCAGTTGCGATAGGTGCGGTCTGCGCCTTCATTGATGCCCACCAGGCGCATCTGCTCGCGCACCGGCAACGACTCGACATAACGCAATGTCGCCAGTTGCGCCAGTTCAGGCCCGCGGCTCTTTGCCGGGCTACGCGAAAGCTGCGCCACGGCCGCCTCGACTTCGCTGCTTATATAGTCCAGGCCGCTGCCATTACCCACCAGCGCGCGCGAGCCGGGTGTGCGACGCGGAATGTACGCGCCCCATTCCATGATCCCGGCCATCGGACTGCTCAGCCCGCCGCCCAGACCAATGCGCATGCGCTGTTCACCCCAATGCTGCATCACGGCTTCTACTTTCTCGATCATTGTGTCTCTCCTGTAGGACCTTTCTGAAAAGCTGCGCAGCGTCTTTCGCTACACAGAACCAAGGCCTTACAATACATTTTGTATTTTTATGACACAACGAAGCATTACATTATGTATATTGCTCAACACCCTACAGCCTGTATGATTCGACGCATGAACAGAAAATGGTATGAAGTCGCAAGACAGGTCATGGAAACCCAGGAAATCAGCCAGGAAGAAATGGCTGAGCGGATGGGCGTGACGCCCGGCGCGGTAGGGCATTGGCTGAACGGCAAGCGTGAACCGAAGATCGAGGTCATCAATCGATTTCTGACCGAGCTCGGCCTGCCGATTCTCACCACCTCCATCCCGGCCAGCGAACCCGGCATGCACAACGTGGAGTCCACGGTGCAGCCTTCGCGTTTCTATCGCTATCCGGTCATCAGCTGGGTCGAGGCCGGTGGCTGGAGTGAGGCCGTCGAGCCCTACCCTGCCGGCTATTCGGACACTTTCGAGATCAGCGACTATAAAGCCAAGGGCAGAGCTTTCTGGCTGGTAGTGCGTGGCGACTCGATGACCGCGCCCGCAGGGCAGAGCATTCCCGAAGGCATGTTGATTCTGGTCGACACCGGAATCGAGCCCACTGCCGGCAAGCTGGTCATCGCCAAGCTGCCGGAAAGCAACGAGGCTACCTTCAAAAAACTGGTCGAAGACGCCGGACGCTACTTTCTCAAGCCGCTGAACCCCGCCTACCCGACCCTTGCGGTGACCGAGGAGTGCAAACTGATCGGCGTCATCAGGCAGATGACCATGCGTCTCTGAAGCGCGGCACGCCCCGCCCAAGCCCCGATAATCGGGGCTTTTTCATGCGCCACTGTTTCAGTCCGGGCAGGTGTCCGTGTAGGAAACATTTGTAGCTTGCGTGAGAAACACCCCTCAATTACTGTATGCACATACAGTAAAAAGGAGTTCACTCATGCTCAAGCAGTTCCCCGACACCTCGCAACATGACGCTTATCTGGCATTGGCACAGCGGATTCAGGACGCTATCACCAGTGACAAGGCCCAGATCGAGCATCAGGTCCTGCTGATCAGGGAGCCTGGCGAGTCGGTGGCCCACTGGGAGCGCATCATGGATCAGATCAGCGAGGCCGACGGCATCAACGTAACCCGCAACTCTGAAAACGGCACTGCCCACGTGTCCTGGTACATCGATTCCCTGTGATGCGAACTATACAGATCGTATTTAAAATACAAACTGTATTGTCACGACGCGCTACATATCGTATTGTTTGTCTGCACCCCATTTCGGGAGTACTCACATGCAAACCACAGGGAGTCATGGAATGAACGAAATACTGGATCAACTCCGCAAAGAATTCGCCACGCCGTGCCCTTCGCTGAGCGCCGTCAGAGAGCGTTATTTTTCGCACCTGTCGAACGACAGGAATCTGCTGCGCAAGATCAACGCAGGGCGCATCGACTTGAAGGTCAGCCGTACAGGCGGCAGTCGTCAGGGCCACCCCTTCGTATACCTGCACGACCTGGCCAACTACCTGAGCGCCATCGTGACCAACAGGGCCGCCTGAGGTCAAAAAAGCACCGCCGCAGCGCGATAATGTTCATCGAACTTTGCAGTCATGAAAAATCTTGCTACGTTTCCGGTACAAAACAAAAACAATCGGGATCCGTTCATGACCAAGACATCGAGGCGCTGGCCCTTCGCGGCCTGCCTGTTATCGCTTGCCTGCGGCACCGCTGCTGCCGCGCCCTATTCGACCATGGTGGTGTTCGGTGACAGCCTGGCCGATGCCGGGCAGTTTCCCGACACCGCCGGGCCCAGGGGCTCTACGCTTCGGTTCACCAATCGGGTCGGCCCCACTTATCAGGACGGCAGTGGAGAGGTGTTCAATCTGAACTCGTCGACGCTGATCGGCAGGATGCTCGGTGTGCCGGCAGGAGATCTGGCGGCTTCCACGTCGCCGGTCAATGCTGCGCTGGGCGCACCCGATGGCAATAACTGGGCAGTCGGCGGCTATCGGACCGACCAGATTCTTGACTCGATCAACTCGCAATCCACCGTCGTCGACCCGAACACCGGCACATTGCTGCGCAGCAGGACCGGTTATCTGCCCGCCAACGGTTTTCGCGCCGACCCCAACGCGCTTTATTACCTGACCGGAGGCGGCAACGACTTCCTGCAGGGTCGTGTGTTGAGTGCCAGCAGCGCCGCGCAAGCTGCCAACCAGCTGGCTGACAGCGCGCAAGCCCTGCAACAGGCCGGTGCGCGCTACATCATGGTCTGGTTGCTGCCGGATATCGGTAAAACGCCAGCCTTGAGCGGTTCGCCACTGGCTTCGGCAACTTCCGCACTCAGCGCGGGCTTCAATCAGCAGTTAGTCAGCCGACTGGCGCAGATCAATGCCCAGATCATTCCGCTGAATGTTCCATTGCTGATCAATGAAGTCCTCGCCGAACCGGCACGCTTCGGGTTCGATCCCAACGAGAATCTGGTCAGTACCTGTTTCAGCGGCAATAGCTGCCGGGAAAGCACCACCAACGGCCGGTCCAGTGCGACGCCGAATCCAAACCGGCTGTTCTTCAACGATCGCGTGCACCCGACCGAGGCCGGGCAGAGGTTGCTGGCCGACTACGCCTACTCGCTGCTTTCGGCCCCCTGGGAAATCTCCCTGCTGCCGGAAATGGCCAATGGCACGCTGCGCATGCATCAGGACGAAATTCGCGCCCAGTGGCTCAGCGACTGGGGCAACTGGCAAGGCATAGGACAGTGGCAGAGCATGCTTTCGGCAGGCGGTCAGAAAATGGACTTCGACGCGCAGGACAGCTCGGCTGATGCTGACGGAAGAGGCTATAACCTGACCATCGGCGGCAGCTACCGATTTGCCGAAAACTGGCGCACTGGGGTTGTCGCCGGGGCGTATCGCCAGAATCTTGAGGCAGGGCCAAGGGATTCGGACTACACACTCAACAGCTACATCGCCACTGCGTTCCTGCAGTATCAGGCCAACCACTGGTGGGGTGATCTGGCGGTGTCAGGCGGCAAACTGGACTACGAAAATGCCGAGCGCAAGTTCGCGCTGGGCGTCAGCGAAGGTCAGGAAAAAGGCGATACCGACGGCGAAATGTTGGCTGTCAGCGGGCGGGTCGGTTTCGACATCGCGGGCCCGACCAGTCGCTGGCATCTGTCGCCTTTCGTCAGCGCCGATTACGCGCACATCGATGTCGACGGCTACTCGGAAAAAGGCGACCGTTCAACGGCGCTGACCTTCAGCGACCAGACGCGCAAGTCTCGACGTGCAGGCGCGGGTGTGCAGGGCAAATTCCAGGTGACACCGAGCACACAGGTATGGGGCGAAGTGGCCCATGAAAGGGAGTTCGAGACCGATCAGCAGGAAGTGACCATGGCGCTCAACAGCGTTCAGTCGGTGGGCTTCACGCTGCAAGGCTACACGCCGCAACGCGATTTGAACCGGGCCACGCTGGGCGTCAGCCAGAAGCTGACTCAGGACCTGACACTGCGCGGCAATTACAACTGGCGCAAGAACGACGACGTGACCCAGCAAGGGGTGAATGTCGCGTTGAGTCTGAGTTTCTAGACTGCCCGCAGGAGGGAGCGTGAGGAACGATAATCTGACTATCGTGCCCATGCTCCGCGTGGGCATGCCGTTCTGGACGCTCCGCGTCCTGTCCTGAGAACTGCGGCGCGGCGCAAATCTGTGACGCGGAGCGTCACCCACGGCATTCCCACGCTGGAGCGTGAGGAACGATAGCTCTCCAACTACCGTTCATTACCAGAGCAGCAAGCCTGACTATCGTGCGACGGTCCGCGTCGCATGCCGTTCTGGACGCTCCGCGTCCTGTCCTGACTCTGCGGCGCGGCGCAGATCTGTGACGCGGAGCGTCACCCACGGCATTCCCACGCTGGAGCGTGAGGAACGATAATCTCAAGTATCGCGGGATGCTCTGCGTCCGCTTTGAGACGCAGAGCATCCAGCCTGCTCAACCCTCGGCAGGCTGCGAGGCCAGGGCTACGGCGCGGAACATGGCGCGGCGTTTGTTCAGGGTTTCTTCCCATTCCAGCACTGGCACGGAGTCGGCGACAATGCCGCCACCGGCCTGTACATGCAGCTCACCATCCTTGATCACTGCGGTCCGAATCGCAATCGCCGTGTCCATGTTGCCGTTCCAGGCCAGGTAACCGACTGCGCCGCCGTAGACGCCGCGTTTGACCGGCTCCAACTCGTCGATGATTTCCATGGCGCGGATCTTCGGCGCCCCGGACAGGGTGCCCGCCGGCAGAATCGCGCGCAGCGCGTCCATCGCGCTCAACCCGCTTTTCAACTGGCCTGTGACGTTGGATACGATGTGCATGACGTTGGAATAACGCTCGATGACCATTTTCTCGGTCAGTTTGACCGTGCCAATCTCGGACACCCGACCGGTATCGTTGCGGCCGAGATCGATGAGCATCAAGTGCTCGGCGATTTCCTTGTGATCGGAGAGCAGGTCTTCTTCCAGCGCGCGATCCGCCTCTTCGGTGGCGCCGCGAGGACGAGTACCGGCGATCGGACGCACAGTGATCAGATTGTCCTCGACCCGCACCAGCACTTCCGGCGAACTGCCGACGACATGGAAGTCGCCGAAGTTGAAGAAATACATATAAGGCGTCGGGTTGAAGCAGCGCAGCGCCCGATACAGATCGATCGGCGCGGCGCTGAAATCGATGGACATGCGCTGCGACGGTACAACCTGCATCACGTCGCCGGCGAGGATGTACTGCTTGATCGTATCGACCGCCGCCTCGTAATCGTCTTGGGTAAAGCTGGAACGAAACACCGGGTCGGCCGCCGGCGGCCGGTCCAGATCAAGGCCGCGGCGCGGCGTGATCGGCTGACGCAGCTTGTGCATCAGTTCATCGAGCTGCGCCATACCACTTGCGTAGGCGTCCTGCTGCGCTGGATCGATCAGCACGATGGCGTGCATCTTGCCCGCCAGGTTGTCGAACACCACGACCGCGTCAGACACCATCAACAGGATATCCGGCACGCCCAGCGGGTCGGGATTCGGGCAGTTGGCCAGACGCTTCTCGACATAGCGCACACAGTCATAGCCAAAGTAGCCCACCAGCCCGCCGTTGAAACGTGGCAGCCCGGCGATGGTCGGCACGTTGTAACGCGCCTTGAAGGTTTCGACGAAGTCCAGCGGGTCTTCGACATCCAGGCTTTCGATCTCGACGCCATCATGGGTCACGCTGACGTGATGACCATGCACGCGCATCACGGTGCGGCACGGCAGGCCGATGATCGAATAACGCCCCCACTTCTCGCCGCCCTGCACCGACTCCAGCAGATAGGAGTTGGGCTGATCGGCAAGCTTGAGGTAGATCGACAGCGGCGTGTCGAAGTCGGCCAGGGTTTCGCGGGCAAGCGGGATGCGGTTGTAGCCTTCGGCGGCCAAACGCAGGAATTCTTCACGGTTCATGAGCAACCTCGTGGTTTGAGGACAAAACGGTCAGTAAGGCAAACGTGCCGGCAGGCCGGCCAGAATCAGGTCAGGCGCGCCAACGCCAGCGGGCCAGGGCCTTGATGACTTTCATCCAGAGTTTGCGAGTGACCACCACGATGGATTCTCTTGAGGAGGGACGTTTGATGTCGGGCAACAGTATCTCAGCGTCCATGTCCAGGCAACCGGGAATCAGTCTGCGCAGATCATCGATGACCATCGCCGGGTTTTCCTCGGCAATCGGTCGCCCGTGGTTGTAGCCATAGCTCAACGCGACGCAGGCCACACCGGCAGCCTTGGCAGCCTGCACGTCACTGCGCGAGTCGCCGACGAACAGCGATTGCGAGGCAGGTGCACCAGCCATTTTCATCACGAAGAACAGTGCAGCAGGATCAGGCTTTTTCTGCGGCATGGTGTCACCGCCGACAATCCAGCGAAAGAAACGCCCCAGCTTCATCTCGTCCAGCAGCGGCGCGACGAAGCGCTCCGGCTTGTTGGTGATGAGCGCCATTTCGACACCCATTTTCTGCAGCCACTTGAGGGTTTCGCGCACGCCGGGGTAGACCACGGTGAACTCATGCTTTTGTGCATAAGCGCGCATGAAGATTTCCAGGCCCTGCTCGGCCAGGGCGTCATCGACTCCACTGTGGTCGAGGTTGTTGGCCAGCGCGCGGCGTACCAGCACCGGCGCACCGTTGCCCACCCAGGCCCGCACCGATTCCAGCCCGGCGATCGGACGCCCCAGTTCAGAGAGCATGGTGTCCACCGCCACGGCCAGATCGGGCACCGAGTCCACCAGGGTGCCGTCCAGGTCGAACATGATCAGCTTGGGAAGCTTGCCTGCAAACAACTGCTCGAAGCCGCTCATGCGCGGGATGACGCCAGTTCTGTGCGCATCTTTTCGATCACTTCGCGGTAGTCCGGCGCATTGAAAATGGCTGAACCGGCGACGAAGGTATCAGCACCTGCCGCTGCGATTTCGCGGATATTGTTGACGTTCACGCCGCCGTCGATTTCCAGGCGGATGTCGCGTCCGGAAGCATCGATCAGGGCGCGCGCTTCACGCAGCTTGTTGAGCGTACCGGGAATGAACTTCTGCCCGCCGAAACCGGGGTTGACGCTCATGAGCAGGATCATGTCGACCTTGTCCATGACGTATTCGAGCAGGTTCAACGGCGTGGCCGGGTTGAACACCAGGCCCGCCTTGCAGCCACCCTCGCGGATCAACTGCAGCGAACGGTCGATGTGCTGGGTCGCTTCCGGGTGAAAGGTGATGTAGGTGGCACCGGCCTCGATGAAGTCGCCGATGATGCGATCCACCGGGCTGACCATCAGGTGCACGTCAATCGGTGCAGTGACGCCATATTTGCGCAGCGCGCTGCACACCATCGGACCAATGGTCAGGTTCGGGACGTAGTGATTGTCCATGACATCGAAGTGGACAAAGTCGGCGCCGCTGGACAGCACGTTGTCGACTTCCTCACCCAGACGGGCGAAGTCAGCGGAAAGAATCGATGGGGCAATAACGAAGGGCTGCATGACGCACCTGTTTGAGCAGAATCACGGTGCGCGGATTGTACGCCAAGCTTCGCCCGGAGCGGTAAGCTTCGAGCCTCGAGCCTCGAGCCTCAAGCTTCAAGCTTCAAGCCTCAAGCCTCAAGCATTTTGATTTGCTTCTGCTTTTAGCTTGTAGCTTGCAGCTTGTAGCTTGCAGCTTGCAGCTTGCATTCACTGCGCCGTTCGCAGTTTTTCGCTGCGCCCCCTCAGCCACTCCAGCACCAGCAGCAAGACCACCGAGAAGCCGATCAGCAGGGTCGCAGCGGCGGCGATGGTCGGGCTGAGGTTTTCGCGAATGCCGCTGAACATCTGCCGAGGCAGGGTCGCCTGTTCCGGCCCGGCGAGGAACAGCGTGACCACCACTTCGTCGAACGAGGTCGCGAAGGCGAACAGCGCGCCGGAAATCACCCCCGGCGCAATCAGCGGCAGCGTCACGCGCCGGAACGCGGTCAGCGGCGATGCACCGAGGCTGGCAGCAGCGCGCACCAGGTTGTGATTGAAGCCCTGCAAAGTAGCCGACACCGTGATGATCACGAACGGCACGCCCAGCACCGCATGGACCAGAATCAGCGAGGTGTAGCTATTGCCCAGGCCCAGTGGCGCGAAGAACAGGTAGCTGGCGACGCCGACGATCACCACCGGCACCACCATCGGCGAAATCACCAGGGCCATGACCAGCGCCTTGCCGGGGAAGTTGCCGCGGGTCAGGCCGATCGCTGCCAGCGTGCCGAAACCCATCGCCAGCAGGGTCGCGGCCGGGGCGACGATCATGCTGTTCTTCAGCGCGCGCATCCACTCGGCAGAGTTGAAGAAGTCCTGATACCACTGCAACGAGAAGCCTTGCAGCGGATAGACCAGAAAGCTGCCGGAGTTGAATGACAGCGGCACGATGACCAGTACCGGCAGCACAAGAAACAGCAGCACCAGCGTGCAGATGATGCGCAAGGTGTAATACCAGAGGCGCTCGATCGGCGATGTGTATGGGTTCAGCATGGTCACGCTCCTTAGCTCAGACGCAGGCGGCTGGCGCCGACCAGCCAGCTATAAATCAGGTACAGCACGATGGTCGCCAACAGCAGCAGCCCGCCGAGCGCGGTGGCCATGCCCCAGTTGATGCTGGTGTTGGTGTAGAACGCGACGAAATAGCTGACCATCTGATCGTTCGGGCTGCCCAGCAACGCCGGGGTGATGTAGTAGCCGATCGACAGAATGAACACCAGCAGACAGCCGGCCCCGATCCCGGCGTAGGTCTGCGGGAAGTACACGCGCCAGAAGCTCGCAAACGGATGGCAGCCCAGCGAAATCGCCGCGCGCATGTAGGTCGGGGAAATGTTCTTCATCACGCTGTAGATCGGCAAGATCATGAACGGCAGCATGATGTGCACCATCGAGATGTACACCCCTACCCGGTTGAAAACCAGTTCGAGCGGCTTGTCGATGATGCCCATCGCCAGCAAGGCACTGTTGATCAGACCGCTGGACTGCAACAAAACGATCCAGGCAGCCACGCGCACCAGAATCGAGGTCCAGAACGGCAGCAGCACCAGAATCATCAGCAGGTTGCTCTGCCGCGCAGGCAGGCTGGCCAGCAGATAGGCCAGCGGATAAGCCAGCACCAGACAGATCGCGGTAATCACCAGGCCCATCCAGAACGTGCGGGCGAAGATGTCCAGATAGATCGCCTGGTCCGGGGTCGCCGGGGCGATTTCGCCGAGGTCGTCGATGCGATGGTCGACCGCCGCCAGCAGGTAATACGGGGTGATGCTGCTGGTATTGCGGCGCACCGCCTGCCAATAGGCCGGGTCGCCCCAACGCTCGTCCAGCGCTTCGAGTGCTTCTTTATAAGAGGCCGGCTCAGTCTTGAACGGCAGCGCGCGTGCGGTTTTGCTCAGCAGGCTGCGGTATCCGGCCAGTTCGATGTTCAGACGCTTGGACAGGTCGCCCAGCGTGGAATTCTTGCGCGTTTCGGCCAGGTCCAGGCTCATTGCCTTGTAGACCGACTCGGGCGGCAGCCCTTTACCATCCCACTTTTGCACTTCGACCACGGTGGTCGGCAGCGCAGTCACGACTTCGGGGTTGCCGACGCTCTTGTACAGCAGCGCAGCGATGGGCACGAGAAACACCAACAACAGGAAAATCACCAGCGGAGCGATCAATGCCTGAGCCTTCCAGCGGTTGACCCGCTCGGCGCGAGCGAGACGTTGCTTCAAGTTAGGGCTGGCGCCTTCAGTCAAGGGCACGGCGATGGCCATAGCGAACTCCGGAATCTTTCAACGAGGGGGCGCTCCCCGCTTCAGGGAGCGCCCGGTTCTGACTCAACGCAAACGGATTACTTGGCAGCCCAGGCAGTGAAACGCTGCTCGAGGGATTCGCCGTTGTCGGTCCAGAACGCCACGTCCATCTGCACCTGATCCTTGATGTTCTCAGGCGTGGTCGGCATGTTCTGCAGGGTTTCCTTGTCCAGCAGCTTGACCGCCTGGGTGTTGGCCGGGCCGTAGGCGATGTTCTGCGAGTAGGTCTTCTGCTGCTCGGGGCTCAGCATGTAGGCGATGAACTTCTTCGCGGCATCGGCGTTTTTCGAACCCTTCGGGATGGCCCAGGCATCGAAGTCATAAACGCCACCGGTCCACACGACTTTGAGATTGCTTTCCTTCTGCACGGCGGCGATCCGGCCGTTGTAGGCCGAGCTCATCACCACGTCACCGGAAGCGAGGTACTGCGGCGGCTGTGCGCCAGCTTCCCACCACTGAATGTTTGGCTTGAGCTCATCCAGCTTTTTGAACGCGCGGTCCTGGCCGTCTTTGCTGGCCAATACCTTGTAGACGTCTTTCGGCGCAACGCCGTCGGCCATCAGGGCGAATTCCAGGGTGTACTTGGCGCCTTTGCGCAGGCCGCGCTTGCCCGGGAATTTCTTGGTGTCCCAGAAATCGGCCCAGCCGCTGGGTGCAGTGCTGACCTTGTCAGCGTTGTAGGCCAGCACGGTGGACCAGACGAAGAAGCCGGCACCGCAGGTGGTGATGGCGCCAGGCACGAAGTCAGCGGCATTGCCCAGCTGTTTCGGGTCCAGCTCTTCGAACATGTCTTCGTCGCAACCACGCGCCAGTTCCGGCGATTCGACTTCTACCAGGTCCCAGGAAACGCTTTTGGTGTCGACCATGGTTTTGACCTTGGCCATCTCCCCGTTGTACTCACCGGCGATGATCTTGCCGTTGCCAGCCTTTTCCCAAGGCGCGTAGAAGGCCTTTTCCTGAGCGGCCTTGTTGGCACCGCCAAAGGAGATGACGGTCAGGTCGGTGGCTGCCATGGCTTGCGCCGCGCACATCATGCCCAACGTGATGGCGGTGAACTTCAAAGATTTCAACATGTGTTCTTTTCTCCACGAGCAGTGTTGGTAAGCGATTGGGATGGGCGATCAGGTCGCCTCTGTTATTGCTTTTGTCGGTAGATCAATGCACTGGCTGCAAGGGGTCGAGCGCTCGGACGTGCTCGACTTGCCAGCCGATGGGCACCACGTCGCCCACGCTCAGGCCGGGGTCCAGTTCGGCAATCGGCTGTTTGACGAAGAAGTCGTGCTTGCCTGCCACTTCCAGACGCACGCGAACGTGGTCGCCCAGATAGATGAACTCGGCCACACGACCGGAAAAACGGTTGGCGCAGCTCTCGCTGCGGCCATTGAGGTTGATGCGCTCGGGACGGATCGACAGGGTGACCGGGCCACCTGGCTGACCGACATTGATTGCCAGCGCGTGGACTTTTTCGCCACGCTCCAGCTCGACCACACAGCGGTCGCCGTCCTGACTGACCAGACGTCCGTTGAGGCGGTTGTTCTCGCCGATGAAGTTGGCGACGAAGGTGTTCTTCGGTTCTTCGTACAAGCTGCGGGGCGGCGCGATCTGCTGGATCTCGCCCTGATGGAAGACCGCGACCCGGTCCGACATGGTCAGCGCTTCGCCCTGGTCGTGAGTCACATAGACCACGGTCACACCCAGGCGCTGGTGCAAGTGCTTGATCTCCATCTGCATGTGTTCGCGCAGCTGCTTGTCGAGGGCGCCGAGCGGCTCATCCATCAGCACCAGTTGCGGTTCGAAGACCAGCGCACGCGCCAGCGCAACGCGCTGCTGCTGGCCACCGGACAGCTGCGCCGGATAGCGATGCGCAAAGGTATCGAGCTGGACCATGCCCAGTGCCTTTTTGACCTTCTCGCCGACGTCTGTCTTGCTCATGCCACGCACCGATAACGGGAACGCCAGGTTCTCGGCCACGGTCATGTGCGGAAACAAGGCGTAGTTCTGGAACACCATGCCGATGTCGCGTTTATGCGGTGGCACGTTGTTGATGGCGCGGCCACCGAGGAGGATTTCACCGGCCGTCGGGGTCTCGAAACCGGCCAGCATCATCAGGCTGGTGGTCTTGCCGGAGCCGGAAGGACCGAGCAGGGTCAGGAACTCGCCCTTGCGAATGTCCAGGTTGAGGTCTTTGACGATCAGTGCTTCGCCGTCGTAGCTCTTCTGCACACCACGAAAGCTGACCAGAACATCATTTGCTCCAGCGCTTGTATCGACGTCGCTCATTACCCACACCCTTGTTTTGTCTGCGTGGGCTCCAGCCTAGAGCAGCCCGAAGCCCCCGCAAATCGGTGGCCGGGAGAGAATCGCCTAGGCCGGCTGGAAGGCCAGGGGTAGGGATTGCCCTACAGAGATGGCGCGATTGGATAAGTCGGCTCAGGCATCCTTCTCGACGCACTGCGTTGCAAGAGGACGCAGAGCGTCCCGAACGGTATGCCCACGCGGAGCATGGGCACAATAGTGTTCTCACGGACGCCTATCGTGTCGGGTGTCGCTTTCAGCCTCAGAGCAGCTTGTGCTCCATCGCGTACTTGACCAGATCGGCCAGCGAGTTGAGTTTCATTTTTTGCATCAGCCGGGCCTTGTGGGTGCTGATGGTCTTGCTGCTCAAGGCCAGTTGCTGAGCGATGTCGTTGACGTTGGCGCCCTGGGCAAGGCGCTCGAACACCGAAAACTCGCGCTCCGACAGCAGCGAGTGCAGAGGCCGGCTGTCGGTGAGACCCACTTCAAAGACCATGCGGTCAGCCAGGTCCGGATCGATATAACGCCCACCGGCCGCCACCCGGCGAATGGCCGTCAGCAGCAGCGCCGGGTCGCTGTCCTTGGTGGCATAACCTGCTGCGCCGACCTTCAGGGCACGCGCGGCCATCTGCGCCTCATTGTGCATCGACAACACCAGAATGGCCGGCGGGTTGGTCAGTGCGAGAATCCTCGGTATCGCCTCGAGGCCATTGACGCCGGGCATGGAGATATCCAGCAGCACCACTTCGCAGGCCACATGACGCAGGGTTTCGAGCAACTGTTCGCCGTTGCTGGCCTCGCCCACCACCTGCAGATCCCTGGCCAGACCAATCAATTGCTTGATCCCTTCACGCACGATGGTGTGGTCTTCGGCTACCAAAACACGAATCACTGTCTTCGCTCCTGTGCGAGGGTGTCCAGCGGGATATAGGCGCGCAAGGTTGTGCCCTCACCCACCTCGCTGTCCAGCTCCAGTCTGCCGCCGAGCATCAGCACCCGCTCGCGCATCCCGACCAGACCGAACGAAACCGCCCTGCCCGACTCGATGACAAAGCCCTGCCCGTCATCGGCGATGCTCATGCACATCATGCCGTCCTGCAGCGTCAGGCTGATCTCTACCGTATGTGCCTGGGCATGGCGCATCACGTTGGTCAGCGCCTCCTGAAGGATGCGAAACATGCCCGTAGCCCTGGCATCGCTGAGCGCCGGGAGATTGTCCGGCACCTGCACCAGACACGGGATCTGCGTACGCGCCTCGAAACGGCGCGCCTGCCATTCGATGGCCGAAGCGATACCAGCGTCGAGAATCGGTGGCCGCAAGGCCGTGGCAACATCGCGCACCAGTTGAAACAACTGAGCGATCAGGCGCTTCATGCTGTCCAGCCGCTCGCTCAGGCCAGGGTCGAGGTCGGCATAGGCCAGCTCGCACATCGACGTCTCGAGCTTCAATACCGTCAGCATCTGACCCAGCTCGTCGTGAACCTCGCGGGCAATATGCGCCTTCTCTTCTTCACGCACGCTTTCCAGATGCGCTGACAACTCACGTAACAGATCATGCGCGCGGCGCCGCTCGCTGACGTCAGTGAGAAACACCACCAAGTATTCAGCGTCACGAAAGCGCAGGAAGCTCAACGAGACATCGACAGGCAGCAGGCTGCCATCGGCGCGCAGGCAATGGGTCTCGAACACTTGCGGGCTGTCTTCGCTGGAGCGTGCGTTCTTCCACAGGTTGAGCCAGCGATCCATGTGCAGACCGGGCTCGAAATCGATCAGCGGGCGCTCGACCACCTGCCCCGGCGCATAGCCCAGCATGGATTCCGCCGCCCGGTTGGCGTAACGCACGCGGCTGTCCCAGTTGACCCAGAGGATGCCGACGGTGCTTTGATCAATGGAAAACTGCGCCAGGCGCAGCGCCGCCTCCTCTTCGACACGGCGGGCGAGTTCTTCACGCGCAGCCAGCAGCTCCTGCTCAAGCGCCTGCTGCTGGCGACGCTGCCAGATCACGATGGCGAAACACGCCAGCAACATCACCAGCAGCAGAATGCACAGGTTCTTCCAGAGTTTGGTCGACTCGATGAAATGGGATGGGGTCAGCGGCATCCAGCGCGCGTGCAACTGCTCCAGCTCCTTGGCAGGGATCGCTCGCAACGCTTCGCTGACGATGGCGGCCAGCTCCGGCATGTCGCGTCGTGAAGCCACACGCAACAATTGCGGCAGCCCGATATCCCCCACCACCGCCAACCCGGCGAACTCCGGCTCGCGCAGCAGACGACTGAGTTGCGCTTCGTCCACCACGGCATAACGAGCTTGCTGGCTGAGCAACAGCTGCAAGGCCTGGCGCTCCAGCGGCACGCCTTGCAGGTTGAGGTGCGCAAAGTTGCTGCGCAGGTAGTCGGCCGTGGTACTGGGCATGCGTACCGCGACGCGCGAAAGGCTGTCGAGTTTCTCCAAGTCCACGGCAGTGCTGCCATCACGTTCGCCGATCAACAGCTGCGAAACACGCAGATACGGGTCGGAAAACAACCACAGACGCAGGCCTGCGGGGGTTTGCATCAAGCCGGGCGCAACGTCGATTTCCCCCTTGGCCAGCGCGTTCTCCAACGCGCTCTGGTCAGGAAAATTCCGCCACAGCAAGTCGACCGGCAGCGTCGCCGCCAGCGCATTCATCAGGTCGACGTTGGCACCGGACAACTGCTGCAAGCGTTGATCGAACTGCGCGTAAGGCGCGCGCAGTACCAGCCCTACGCGCAAGGGTCCGTGCTGGTCGAGCCAGTTGCGTTGCGCTGCGCTCAACTGCGCAACGGCAGGTGTTTGAGGTTCGTCAGCCTGCGTATTCGCCATCTGAGCCATCAAGAGCAAGGCCAGGCAGCCGATAAAACCGGTACGCAGAAGACGAATCATCAGTATGTCGCTCTCGTGTGTGCGTATCACGGCCGTGTGCCGCGCAGGCTCAGGCCTGACAAAAGCCGATCAACCCATTAGGCTGCCGGGATAGTTTCTGGCTTGGAATATCCGATGTCCTACACCTTTCGCGCAACGTTTCCTGCATTGTTTCTGTCATTGATACTGCCTTGCGCCTTGCCTGCCCTCGCAGCCGACCCGGCGCCTGCCCCGGCCAAGGACGCGGCTGCAGAAGCGCCCGTCGAAAGAGCCCCGCTGCTCAGCCGCTCGCAGGAAGACGCAATAGCGCTGGAACGTCAATTGCCGCACGAAGATCAGCAACAACTTCAGGCTGGAGACGACAGCTTTCTCGCGCTCTGGAAACCCGCCAACACTGAGGCCCCTGAAGGCGCGGTCATCATTGTGCCTGGCGACGCCGAGTCACCGGACTGGCCCGACGCTGTCGGCCCGCTGCGACGCAAGTTTCCGGATGTGGGCTGGTCGAGCCTGAGCATCACCCTGCCGGACCCGCTCGACAACACGCCAGGAGCACGCGAGCCCGATGCTGCTCCAGCAGATGCAAACACCGCCAAAGCCACTGACGCACCGAAGGAAACCCCCAAGGACGCCACCGCGACGGCAAAAGACCCGGCCGCAGAAGCCGAGGCCCTGGCTGCGGCTGAAACGGCCAAGGCTGCTGCCGACGAAGAACTCGACAAGGCTCAGGCCGAGCGCATCTTCGCGCGGATCGAAAGTGCGATCAGCTTTGCGCAGCAGAACAAGGCACGCAGTATCGTGCTGATCGGCCACAGCAGCGGCGCGTACTGGGCGGCCAGGTTCCTCAATGAGCGGACATCGCCTGTGGTGCAGAAACTGGTGATGCTGGCGGCGCGTGAGCCTATGAATGCCAAGCCTTCGCTGCTGGACATGGTGCCTCAGCTGAAAGTAAAAGCCGTCGACTTCATCTACAAAAACTCACCTGACGAGGCCGCAAAGGCCCGCCTGCAGGCCAGTAAACGCACCAAGGGGCCAGGCTTTACCCAGATCGGCCTGATCAACATCGCCGGCAGCGGAGATACCGAACAAGAGCAGCTATTCCGCCGTGTTCGTGGCTGGATAGACGCCAAAGAGGAAAAATAAGCGCCACACGCACCAGCAGGTTCAGTTGAACCCGCGTCGGGCTTTGACCACCCGATAGGCATTGTGCAACTCGCTGGTCTTCTCGGTCGCCACCCGCACTTGCTGAGGATTGGCGCCCGAACCGGCAATCTTGTCAGGATGATGGCGGCTGAGCAGACGCCGATAGGCGCGCTTGATGCTCAAAGGATCGGTGTCCGACCTTACCCCCAGCAGCGTCATCGCACTTTTGTAGTCGTCGCCGCTGCTGATCGGCGAGCGCTTCATGGGGTCGTGGTCAGCAGCCAGCGCCTCGACTTGCGGCCCTGTCCAGCCAAGCCACATCCCCCATACCCCGATCAGCTCGCGCTCGACCCGAGAAGCCTTGCCGTCCGCCCAGGCCATCCGCCAGCAGGCACGCAACATATCTTCGGCAATGTCCGGCTGCCCTTGCAGACCACGCAGATAACTGCGCAGGCCATCGCTGCCATCGCGGCCGCGCTTGAAGGCGTTGATGGCGCGCAACTGATCCGTCTCGTTCAGATTCAAACGGCGCATCTCGATACGTGCCTGGTGGATATGACTGGCCAGAACCCGTCCGCCACTTTTGGCCAGACGGCCCAGCAACACAAACAGCAGGTCATTCTGGGGGATCGTTGCACGTCCACCCAGGCGCTCACGCAGATGCGCCCAACTCTGCAGTTTCAGGCGCCGATCCAGCGCCTGACCCAATAGAGCGCCGAGCATCGCGCCTGGAATGCTGGCAATTGCATAACCGACTCCAGCGCCGATCAATGTGCCGGGCCAGAGCATTCAGCGAGTCTCCGCAAGCATCTGCTCGACTTCAGCCAGACGCTCGTGGGTGCCGACATCGACCCAGCGCCCTCTGTAGTGCTCACCCGTGACCAGCCCCTTATGCATCGCCTCGCGCAACAGCGGCGCGAGCTTGAACGCGCCGGGCTCGCAGTTGGCAAACAGCTGTGGATGGAGGATGGCGATACCGCTGTAGGTCAGCCGCTGCCCCGCCGAATCGTCGTCGCGCACCTGACCATCGACCAGCGAGAAATCACCTGTCGGATGATGCGCGGGGTTATCGACCAGTACCAGGTGCGCAAGGCCTTCAAGCGGCACGCGCAATGCGCCGAAGTCGTAATCGGTCCAGATATCCCCGTTGATCACCACGAACGGCTCCAGGCCAAGCAATGGCAACGCCCGCTGTATGCCGCCTCCCGTTTCCAGCGGCAGACCTTCGGGCGAGTAACGGATGCTCAGGTCGAAACGCTGACCGTCGCCCAGGTAATCCTCGATCTGCTGGCCCAGCCACGCATGGTTGATGACCAACTGGTGAAACCCTGCATCGCGCAAGGCGTTCAGGTGGTATTCGATCAACGGTACATCCCCGACACGCACCAACGGTTTGGGCGTGTGCAGGGTCAACGGGCGCATTCGCTCGCCTTTACCGGCAGCGAGAATCATCGCTTTCATGCAGTCCTCTTCGACACAATCAAGATCTTTTCCAAAATGGCCATCTTTCAAAACCCCTGTATAAACCGGCTCTTTCTCGTTGGCCGTCTCTGTCATTTCAGACAGCGGCGTCTACCGGCTGCAGACTGGTAAGCAATTGCCCGAGCTGCGCCAGCTCTGGGCGACGTGACAGTACCGCCTCTATATAAGCGAAAAAGCGCGGAACGTCTTCCAGGTAGCGAGGCTTTCCATCGCGATGGCAAATGCGCGCAAAAATGCCGATCACCTTCAAATGTCGCTGTACGCCCATCAGATCACTGGCGCGCTCGAAAGCGGCAAAGTCTTCCTGTACCGGAATGCCGATGGCCCGCGCCTGATCCCAGTAGGTGCGCAGCCAGTCACTCACGCGCTCCTGTGGCCAGCTCAGGAATGCGTCCTTGAACAGGCATGTCACGTCATAGGTAACCGGGCCGTAGACCGCGTCCTGGAAATCCAGCACGCCCGGGTTGGGCTCGCTGATCATCAGGTTGCGCGGCATATAGTCACGATGCACCAGCACTTTGGGCTGTGCCAGGGCGCTGTTGATCAGCAGCTCGCTGACCTGCTGCCAGTCGCTCAGTTGCGCCTCGTCCATCTCGACACCCAGGTGCCGCTTCACGTACCACTCGGGAAACAGCTCCAGTTCACGGCGCAGCAACGCGACGTCATAGCTGGGCAACGGCGCGTCCATAGGCAGTTGCTGGTAAGCCAGCAACGCCTGGATAGCATCAGCGAACAAGGCATCGGCATTGTCGTCGTCAATGACATCCAGATAAGTCTGACGGCCCAGATCGTTGAGCAGCAAAAAGCCTTGTGTCAGGTCTTCGGCATAAATTTTTGGAACATTAATGCCCGACTTTTCCAATAAATGAGCGATATCCACGAACGGTTTGCAGTTTTCCTGCGGTGGAGGGGCGTCCATGACAATAAAAGTTCGGCCCGCACCCTCCCAGCGAAAATAACGGCGAAAACTTGCGTCACTACTGGCCGCAGTCAATGTAGCCGGGGGCACGGCGCCCCAACCGTGCGCCGAAAACAGCGCCGGCAACTGCTCATCGAGCCAAACTTTCAGGGATTGCAGGCGTATATCTTGATCTGACATTACAAGGGTCTCCGACGGCGCTAGCCGTCAAGCGGGTCATGCTTTATTATCCGGAATCTTTTTCAGCCCATCGAGAGGCGTGCGGCCCCCCCGCGGGCAGATGGCGCGCAGGAAGCCCGGACTAATAAGATGGCATTGAAATCCCCCGCGTTTCGTAAAAAATTTCCGTTGCTCGTAACCGGCAGTCTGCTGGCGATGCAACCTCTGGCCACTCAGTTCGTGGTCGCCGCGGAACAGTATGACTGCTCAGTCTCTGCTTCGGGTGCCTGGAACTGTGCGCCGAAATCCAATGCTGCTGCAGTGGATCTGCCTCCGCGCCCCGTGCATGACACGACGTCGGTCAGCTCCAACGGCACGGTCACCTCACAAGGCACCTCTTCGGGTGAACAGTCTGCGGGTACGCAACTGGTCACTGAAGCCAAGGGCAAAGGTCTGAAGTCGCGTAGTGCTGACTACAGCCACCTCGATTGGGTTCCTCGCGAAAAGCTTACCGCAGCGCAACTGGCCGAGACCGGCCCGTATTGCTCGGGTGCCTACGTCGAACCGATCCGTCCTGGCATGGACGACAAGACGCCGATGAAAGACGCGCCGATGTTCGTGGGAGCCAAGGCTTCGCGTTACGAACAGGACGCGCAGGTCGCGACGCTGGCCGGTGATGTGGTGATGCGCCAGGGCAGCATGCAGGTGCAGGCCCAGGAGGCTGCACTGCATCAGGCCGAGAACCGTGGCGAGCTGAACGGCGATGTCCGTCTGCGCGACAACGGTGCGCTGATCGTCGGTGACAAGGCCGAACTGCAACTCGACACCGGCGAAGCCCGTGTCGACAACGCCGAGTACGTCCTGCACAAGTCGAACATTCGCGGTAACGCCCTGTACGCCAAGCGTGCAGAGAACGCGATCATCCGGCTCAAGGACGGTACCTACACGACGTGCGAGCCGAACAGCAACGCCTGGACGCTCAAGGGCAACAACATCACGCTGAACCCGGCCACCGGCTTCGGTACAGCGACCAACGTTACCCTGCGGGTCAAGGACATACCGGTTCTGTACACGCCGTATATCTACTTCCCGATCGACGACCGTCGTCAGTCCGGTTTCCTGCCGCCGACTATTGCAGCAGGTGGCGACAACGGCTTCACGCTGGTCACCCCGTACTACTTCAACCTGGCACCGAACTACGACGCCACGTTGTACCCGCGTTACATGGCTGATCGTGGCTTGCTGATGGAAGGCGAGTTCCGCTACCTGACCAAGGGCAGCGAAGGTCAGTTTGGCGGCGCGTACCTGAACGACGAGAATGACGACCGCAAACAGCAGTCCGATTACGACAAGACCCGCTGGATGATCAACTGGCAGCACAAGGGCGGGCTTGATACGCGCTGGCTGACCCAGGTCGATTACACCGATATCAGTGATCCGTATTACTTCCAGGATCTGGAAACCGATCAGATCGGCGTGAAAAGAACAGACTTCCTCAACCAGCAGGGCTCCCTGACCTACCGTGGCGACAGCTTCTCGGCAGTGCTCAATGCTCAGGCCTACAAGCTGGCGACGGTTGCCAACGTTACGCCGTACAACCGCCTGCCTCAGCTGACGCTCAACGGTACGTTGCCCTACAACCCCGGCGGCCTGAAGTTCGATTATCAGACTGAAGCGGTGCGCTTCGAGCGTGACCTGCGCAGCGGCGCGTTCATCGATGAAGATGGCAACTCCGAAACACGTCTGGACAACAACATCTCCGGCCTGGCTCGCGCCAACGGTGATCGCCTGAACCTGGCACCGTCGGTCAGCCTGCCGATGAACTGGACCTATGGCTTCCTGACGCCGAAGCTGAAGTATGTCTACACGCAATACGATCTGGATCTGGACAGCCAGGGCAAAAACACCCTGCTAGCCGGCGAAGAGTACAGCAGCAGCCAAAGCCGCAGCGTACCGATCTTCAGCGTCGACAGCGGCCTGTACTTCGACCGCAATACCAACTGGTTCGGCAAGGATTACCGCCAGACCCTGGAGCCGCGCCTGTTCTATCTCTATGTTCCCGAGAAAGACCAGACCGACATCCCGGTATTCGACACCAGCGAAAGCACGTTCAACTTCGCCTCGCTGTTCCGTGACAATCGCTTCACCGGTTCCGACCGCATCGGCGACGAGAACAAACTGTCGCTGGGCGTCACCAACCGCTGGATCGAGGACAACGGTTTTGAACGCCAACGCTTCAGCATCGGTCAGGCGTTGTATTTCGAAGACCGCAAGGTGCAGTTGCCGGGTGTCGCGTTCGCTGACCGTGACGATGCGCGCTCCAACGTTTCGCCTTATGCACTGGAATACGAATACCGCTTCAACCGCGACTGGCGCTTCAACTCCGATTTCAACTGGGATCCGGACAGCCGAAGCACCCGTTCGGGCAGCGCAATGTTCCACTACCAGCCTGAAGACAACCCGAACAAGGTCGTCAACCTCGGCTATCGCTATCGTAACGACCAGATTCGTTACGACGAAAGCACCGGCCGTTGGGTCGTGGGCGGTGGCGACTACGGCACTCCGGGTTCGCCAAACTACGTGAAGGACTACTACAAGATTCAGCAGCACGATTTCTCGGTCATCTGGCCGATCGTGCCGCAGTGGAGCCTGATCAGCCGTTGGCAGTATGACTACAACCGTGAACGCACCATCGAAGCTTTCGGCGGGTTCGAGTACGACAACTGCTGCTGGAAAATGCGCCTGGTCAATCGTTACTGGATCGACTACGACGAATTCAGCCAGGCAGCACCTCAGAACGAGAAAGGCGACCGCGGCATATTCCTACAAATCGTGTTGAAGGGGCTCGGCGGTGTAACTGGCGCCAAGGTAGACAGCTTCCTCGACAAAGGCATCCAAGGTTATCGTGAACGTGAAGACCAAGCTTTCTGATTGTCTGCGCCCGCTGATGCTGGGCGCGTTACTCCTGAGCGGTGCAGTGCATGCTGCGGTTCAACCTCTGGACAGTGTCGTGGCCATCGTCGACAACGACGTGATCATGAAAAGCCAGATGGACCAGCGTGTACGTGAAGTTCAGCAGACCATTGCCAAGCGTGGCTCTGGTGTACCGCCTGCCGAAGCCCTGCAACCACAGGTTCTGGATCGTCTGATCCTGGAAAACCTGCAGTTGCAGATGGGCGAACGGTCTGGCATTCGAGTCTCCGACGAAGAGCTGAACCAGGCCATCGGCACCATTGCCCAGCGCAACAACATGAGCGTGGAGCAGTTCCGCGCCGCGCTGGCGCATGACGGCCTGTCCTATAACGATGCGCGCGAACAGGTGCGCCGGGAAATGATCATCAGCCGCGTGCGTCAGCGCCGGGTGGCCGAACGTATCCAGGTGTCCCAGCAGGAAGTGAAGAACTTCCTCGCCTCCGATATGGGCAAGGCTCAGCTGTCTGAAGAGTTTCACCTGGCCAACATTCTGATCGCCACACCTGACAGCGCTTCTTCGGACGCCATCCAGGCCGCAGCGGTCAAGGCCAAGGGTATCTACGACCAGCTGAAGAAAGGTGCTGACTTCACCCGTCTTGCAGCCACCTCCTCGTCCAGCGAAAACGCACTGGAAGGCGGCGACATGGGCTGGCGCAAGGCTGCACAGTTGCCACCACCCTTCGGCGACATGCTCAGCTCGATGCCGGTCGGTGACGTGACGCCTCCTGCGCGTACGCCGGGTGGTTTCATCATTCTCAAGCTGCTGGAAAAGCGTGGCGGTCAGGGTCAGGCGCAAATGCGTGATGAAGTGCATGTGCGTCATATCCTGATCAAGCCAAGCGAAATCCGTAATGAGGAAGAGACCAAGCGTCTTGCCCAGAAGATCTACGACCGCATCGAGAACGGCGAAGATTTCGCCGAGCTGGCAAAAAGCTTTTCGGAAGATCCGGGTTCTGCACTCAATGGCGGCGATCTGAACTGGGTTGATCCCAACTCTCTGGTTCCGGAATTCCGTCAGGTCATGAGCGAAACGCCACAAGGCGTCTTGTCCAAACCGTTCCAGACCCAGTACGGCTGGCATGTTCTCGAAGTGCTCGGTCGTCGCTCCACGGACGCTACCGATCAGGCTCGCGAACAGCAGGCGCTGAACGTACTGCGTAACCGCAAGTACGACGAAGAGCTGCAAACCTGGCTGCGTCAGATCCGCGACGAAGCCTACGTTGAAATCAAACTCCCTGGCGCGACCCAGGCTGCACAGTGAAACCCAAGCGTTTCGCACTGACACCCGGCGAGCCGGCCGGCATAGGTCCTGACCTTTGCCTGCTGCTCGCCACGCAGCCTCAGCCATACCCCCTGATTGCCATTACCAGCCGTGACCTGCTCCTGGAGCGGGCCGCGCAACTGGGTGTAGCGGTCAGTCTGATCGATGTCACCCCCGAAGCGTTTCCCGACCTGCCTGCACCTGCCGGCAGTCTGTACGTCTGGGATACGCCACTGGCTGCTCCGGTGGAAACCGGCGTACTGAACAAGGCCAACGCGGCGTTCGTCCTGCAAACCCTGACCCGCGCCGGCCAGGGCTGCCTGGATGGGCTGTTCAGCGGCATGGTCACCGCCCCGGTGCACAAAGGCGTCATCAACGACGGCGGTATCGCGTTTTCCGGACACACCGAATTTCTCGCTGAACTGACTCACACCGAACAGGTGGTGATGATGCTGGCAACCGGCGACCTGCGCGTGGCACTGGTGACCACTCACCTGCCGTTGCGCGATGTGGCCGACGCTATCACAGCGGATCGTCTGGAGCGAGTGACACGCATCCTGCACGCTGATCTGGTCACCAAGTTCGGCATTGCCCACCCACGCATTCTGGTCTGCGGCCTCAACCCTCATGCCGGCGAAAGCGGGCATCTGGGTCGTGAGGAAATCGACATCATCGAACCTGCTCTGGAGCGCCTGCGCAGCGAAGGCCTGGACTTGCGCGGCCCGCTGCCTGCAGACACTCTGTTTACCCCCAAATATCTGGAGCACTGCGATGCAGTGCTGGCGATGTACCACGATCAGGGCCTGCCCGTGCTGAAATACAAAGGTTTCGGCGCAGCGGTCAATGTGACGCTCGGCCTGCCAATCATCCGCACCTCTGTCGATCACGGCACGGCGCTGGACCTGGCTGGCACCGCGAACATCGACACCGGCAGCCTGCACGTCGCACTGCAAACCGCCTACCAGATGGCCGAGACCCATTCATGACCGAGCAATACCAACACCGGGCGCGCAAGCGCTTCGGGCAGAACTTCCTGCACGACGCAGGCGTTATCGACAAGATCCTGCGTGCCATCCGTGCCAGACCTGAAGACCGGCTGCTGGAAATCGGGCCGGGCCAGGGTGCACTGACCGAGGGCCTGCTCGACAGCGGCGCTCAGCTGGACGTGGTCGAGCTGGACAAGGACCTGATTCCGATCCTGAACGGTCAGTTCGCCAGCAAGCCGAACTTCAACCTGCATCAGGGCGATGCACTGAAGTTCGACTTCAACACCCTCGGCGCCGAACCGCGCAGCCTGCGGGTGGTGGGCAACCTGCCGTACAACATCTCGACACCGCTGATTTTTCACCTGCTGCAGAACGCCAGCCTGATCCGCGACATGCACTTCATGCTGCAAAAGGAAGTGGTCGAGCGCATGGCTGCCGGACCCGGCGGCGGTGACTGGGGTCGTCTGTCGATCATGGTCCAGTACCATTGCCGCGTGGAGCACCTGTTCAACGTCGGACCGGGTGCGTTCAACCCGCCGCCGAAAGTGGACTCGGCCATTGTGCGCCTCGTCCCATACGAAACACTGCCGCACCCTGCCAAGGATCACCGTGTGCTGGAGCGCATCGTGCGTGAAGCGTTCAACCAGCGTCGCAAGACCTTGCGCAACACGCTCAAGCTGCTGTTGACCAGCGATGAGATCACCGCTTCCGGAGTAGACGGCAGCTTGCGTCCCGAGCAGCTCGATCTGGCTGCATTCGTTCGTCTGGCGGACACTCTCAGCGAAAAAGTTGTGACAGAGTGAACCCTGGGGACAAGTAAACGGCAGGCTCAGTCGTCATTTTCCGCTTACTTGTCCTAGACTGATCTACCTGCCGCACACGCCCTTTTTTCGCAGCTATGGATTTCAAGGCCTATTGCATGCCCGATTCTCGTTACAAGGTCGACGTCAGCGTCGTCACACGCTTCCTCTCGGAACAATCACAACCCGAGCAGAACCGCTTCGCTTTCGCCTACACCATCACCGTGCACAACAACGGCGAGTTACCTGCCCGGCTCCTGTCGCGGCACTGGGTCATAACCGACGGTGATGGCAATGTCGAGGAAGTGCGTGGCGAAGGCGTGGTTGGCCAGCAGCCACTGATCAAGAACGGCCACAGCCATACCTACAGCAGTGGTACGGTCATGACCACCAAGGTCGGCAACATGCAGGGCACCTATCAGATGCTGGCCGAAGACGGCAAACGCTTCGATGCCGTCATCGAGCCATTCCGGCTGGCCGTTCCGGGCTCGCTGCACTGATGGCGGTGTACGCCGTGGGTGACCTGCAAGGCTGCCTCGAACCTCTGCAATGCCTGCTCGAGCACGTTCACTTCAACCCGGAGCAGGATCGCCTCTGGCTGGTAGGTGACCTCGTCAACCGTGGTCCGCAATCGCTGGAAACGCTTCGCTACCTGTACGGCCTTCGCGAATCGCTGGTGTGCGTGCTGGGGAATCATGACCTGCACCTGCTGGCAGTGGCGCGCAAAAAAGAGCTGCTGAAAAAAGGCGACACGCTGCTTGAAATCCTTGAAGCGCCTGACCGTGACGACCTGCTCGGCTGGGTGCGTCGGCAAAAACTCATGCATTACGATGCTCAACGCAATGTCGCCATGGCGCATGCCGGTATCGCACCACAGTGGACGCTGAAAAAGGCTTTGAAGCACGCTGCCGAAGTCGAGCACGCGCTGCAGGACGAGCAGTTGTACGGCGCCTTTCTTGACGGCATGTACGGCAATGAACCGACCAGGTGGGACAACGACCTGCAAGGCGTGACGCGTCTGCGGGTCATCACCAACTACTTCACGCGTATGCGCTTCTGCACCAGCGACGGCAAGCTCGATCTGAAGAGCAAGGAAGGGGTCGGCACCGCGATACCTGGCTACGCGCCCTGGTTCAGCCACCAGAGCCGCAAGACCCGCGACGTGAAAATCATTTTCGGCCACTGGGCTGCGCTTGAAGGTCGCTGCGACGAACCGGACGTCTTTGCCCTGGACAGCGGATGTGTCTGGGGCGGTTCGATGACGCTGCTCAATGTCGATACGCTTGAACGCCATCAGTGCAATTGCGATGCTATGGGCAATGCCGCAGACGGGCTTGTTACCCGAGTGCAACCCGGCGCTACTCCCCTTCCGTAACCTCAGGCTCAGGAGCCCAGGCAATGACTGAATTCAAACGTATCCCACCCGAACAGGCCCAGGCTCTGCGCGAGCAAGGCGCCGTGCTGGTCGATGTCCGGGATCCGCAGGCTTTCGAGAGCAATCACATTCCCGATTCCGTGCATCTGGACAACCACTCGATCGCCGACTTCATCCGCGAAGCCGACCTGGACAAGCCGCTGGTGGTCGTCTGCTACCACGGCAACTCCAGCCAGAGCGCTGCAGCCTATCTGGTCAGCCAGGGTTTCTCCGATGTGTACAGCGTGGACGGTGGTTTCGAGCTGTGGCGCGCCACTTACCCACAAGAAACCGTGCAAGGCTGATAGAAAATATTTTTATGACAGCTGATCCCGCGTTCTACGCGGGCTCGCGAGCCATCTGACGAACGGTCAGCCCGTCTTCTCGCGCATCCCTTCTTTATCTTTCCGAATCCGAACTATCCTTAGCCTAGGCCATCCGTATTCAGGGGAGAGCCGGTACACCGGCGCGTGGGTCATCGGTAGTTACTTTTAGGGTGTTCTGGGGGGAAACAGTGGCCGTTAAGCGGCTGCTGCCAGCATCGACTGACGATCCGCCGCCGGCTCCACGTATCGAGCGAGGTGACGTCATGAGTATATTCAGCCACTTCCAACAACGCTTCGAAAGCACGAGGCAAGAAGAGCTCTCGCTACAGGAGTACCTTGAGCTCTGCAAACAGGACCGCAGCGCCTATGCCTCTGCCGCAGAACGTCTTCTGCTGGCTATCGGCGAACCTGAACTGGTGGATACCTCCACCAACTCCAGGCTGTCGCGCATTTTCTCCAACAAGGTCATACGCCGCTATCCGGCCTTTGCCGACTTCCACGGAATGGAAGAATGCATCGACCAGATCGTTTCGTATTTCCGCCATGCCGCCCAAGGCCTGGAAGAGAAGAAGCAAATCCTGTATCTGCTCGGCCCGGTGGGTGGCGGTAAATCGTCCCTGGCGGAAAAACTCAAGCAACTGATCGAAAAAGTCCCGTTCTACGCCATCAAGGGCTCGCCAGTCTTCGAGTCGCCCTTGGGCCTGTTCAACGCCACGGAGGACGGCGCGATTCTCGAAGAAGACTTCGGGATTCCGCGACGCTACCTGAGCACCATCATGTCGCCCTGGGCGACCAAACGCCTGGCCGAGTTCGGCGGCGACATCAGCCAGTTCAAGGTGGTGAAGCTCTATCCGTCGATTCTCAACCAGATTGCCGTGGCGAAAACCGAGCCTGGCGACGAAAACAACCAGGACATCTCTGCGCTGGTCGGCAAGGTGGATATCCGCAAACTGGAAGAATTCCCGCAGAACGACGCCGACGCCTACAGCTACTCGGGCGCGCTGTGCCGGGCCAACCAGGGCCTGATGGAATTCGTCGAGATGTTCAAGGCACCGATCAAGGTCCTTCATCCGCTGCTTACCGCAACCCAGGAAGGCAACTACAACAGTACCGAAGGGCTGGGCGCGATCCCGTTCACCGGTATCCTGCTGGCGCACTCCAACGAGTCGGAATGGCACAGCTTCCGCAACAACAAGAACAACGAAGCCTTCATCGACCGTATCTACATCGTGAAGGTGCCGTATTGCCTGCGTGTCAGCGACGAGATCAAGATCTACGACAAGCTGCTGTTCAACAGCTCGCTGTCCAAGGCGCACTGCGCGCCGGACACCCTGAAAATGCTTGCGCAGTTCACCACGCTGTCGCGCCTCAAAGAGCCGGACAACTCCAACATCTACTCCAAGATGCGCGTGTATGACGGCGAGAACCTGAAAGACACCGACCCGAAAGCCAAGTCGATCCAGGAATACCGCGACAGCGCGGGCGTCGACGAAGGCATGAATGGTCTGTCTACCCGCTTCGCGTTCAAGATTCTGTCCAAGGTCTTCAACTTCGATCCGCACGAAATCGCCGCCAACCCGGTGCATCTGCTTTACGTGCTGGAACAGCAGATCGAACAGGAGCAGTTCCCCGCCGAAACGCGCGAGCGTTATCTGCGCTTTATCAAGGAATACCTGGCACCGCGCTATATCGAGTTCATCGGCAAGGAAATCCAGACGGCGTACCTGGAATCCTACAGCGAGTACGGTCAGAACATTTTCGACCGTTACGTGCTGTATGCAGACTTCTGGATTCAGGATCAGGAATACCGCGATCCGGAAACCGGCGAGATTCTCAACCGTGTGGCCTTGAACGAGGAACTGGAAAAGATCGAGAAACCGGCTGGCATCAGCAACCCGAAAGATTTCCGCAACGAAATCGTCAATTTCGTGCTGCGTGCCCGCGCCAACAACAACGGCAAGAACCCGACCTGGCTCAGCTACGAGAAGCTGCGGGTGGTGATCGAGAAGAAAATGTTCTCCAACACCGAGGACCTCCTGCCCGTTATCAGCTTCAATGCCAAGGCCAGCAAAGAGGATCAGCAGAAGCACAACGACTTCGTGACACGAATGGTCGAGAGGGGCTACACGGACAAGCAGGTACGTCTGCTTTCCGAATGGTATCTGCGCGTGCGGAAATCGCAGTAAAGCAGCTGCAAGCTTCAAGCTATCAGCTGCAGGCGAAAAGCGATCACCCCCCGGGCTCGGGATTCATCGCGGCTCGCCTGCAGCTTGAGGCTTACAACTTGAAGCTCCCCGGAGGAGCCTATGAGCTATGTGATCGACCGACGTCTCAACGGCAAGAACAAGAGCACGGTAAACCGCCAGCGGTTTCTGCGGCGTTACCGTGACCACATCAAGAAGGCAGTGGAGGAAGCGGTCAGCCGACGCTCCATCACTGACATGGAACACGGCGAGCAGATCAGCATTCCCGGACGTGACATCGACGAACCGGTCCTGCATCACGGTCGCGGCGGCAAGCAGACCGTTGTTCATCCTGGCAACAAGGAGTTCACCACAGGTGAGCACATCGCCCGCCCTCAAGGCGGCGGTGGCGGCAAAGGCCCCGGCAAGGCAGGCAACTCCGGCGAAGGGATGGATGAGTTTTCGTTTCAGATTACTCAGGAAGAATTTCTCGAATTCATGTTCGAAGACCTGGAGCTGCCGAATCTGGTCAAGCGCAACCTGACCGGCACCGACACCTTCAAGACTGTGCGCGCCGGGATCAGCAACGAGGGCAACCCGTCGCGGATCAACATCATCCGTACGCTGCGCTCGGCACATGCACGCCGCATTGCACTGTCCGGCAGCAGCCGGGCGAAACTCAGGGAAGCGACCGCCGAGCTTGAACGCATGAAGCGCGAAGAGCCGGATAACTTTGGTGACATTCAGGAACTGGAAGTAGAGATCGACCGACTGAAGGCACGCATTCGTCGTGTGCCCTACCTCGACACCTTCGACCTCAAGTACAACCTGCTGGTCAAGCAACCCAACCCCAGCTCCAAAGCGGTCATGTTCTGCCTGATGGACGTCTCCGGTTCCATGACCCAGGCGACCAAGGACATCGCCAAGCGCTTCTTCATCCTGCTGTACCTGTTCCTCAAACGTAACTACGACAAGATCGACGTGGTCTTCATTCGTCACCACACCAGCGCCCGCGAAGTGGACGAGGAAGAGTTTTTCTATTCCCGGGAAACCGGCGGCACCATCGTTTCCAGCGCCTTGAAACTGATGCAGGAAATCATGGCCGCACGCTACCCGAGCAGTGACTGGAATATCTACGCGGCACAAGCGTCGGATGGCGACAACTGGAACGATGATTCGCCCATCTGCCGGGAAATCCTCACCAAACAGATCATGCCCTTCGTGCAGTACTACACGTACGTGGAAATCACGCCGCGTGAGCATCAGGCCTTGTGGTATGAGTACGAACGCATCGGTGAAGATTTTGCCGACACGTTTGCCCAGCAACAGCTGGTCTCTGCCGGTGATATCTACCCGGTATTCCGCGAACTCTTTCAGCGAAGGTTAGTGTCATGACCGCCAGAGAGCAGAAGCGCCAACCCCTCTCCACGGGGTCAGAGTGGACATTCGAACTGATCCGCGCCTACGACCGCGAAATCGGCAGGATTGCCGAGCGGTATGCGCTGGACACCTACCCCAACCAGATCGAAGTGATCACGGCCGAGCAGATGATGGATGCCTATGCCTCGGTGGGTATGCCTTTGGGCTATCACCACTGGTCCTACGGCAAACACTTCCTCAGCACGGAAAAATCCTATTCGCGAGGCCAGATGGGCCTGGCCTACGAGATCGTCATCAACTCCGACCCGTGCATCGCCTACCTGATGGAAGAGAACACCATCTGCATGCAGGCGCTGGTCGTGGCTCATGCGTGCTATGGCCATAACAGCTTCTTCAAGGGCAACTACCTGTTTCGCACCTGGACCGACGCCAGCTCGATCATCGATTACCTGGTGTTTGCCAAGCAGTACATCATGCAATGTGAGGAACGGCATGGCATCGATGCCGTGGAGGACTTGCTCGACTCCTGCCATGCACTGATGAACTACGGGGTGGATCGCTACAAGCGCCCCTACCCGATTTCCGCCGAAGAGGAGCGGCGTCGGCAGAAGGACCGGGAGGAGCACCTTCAGCGGCAAATCAACGACCTGTGGCGCACCATCCCGAAAAGTGCCGACAAGAGCAGCAAGGAAGACAACGCGCGCTTTCCGGCAGAGCCGCAGGAAAACATTCTCTACTTCATCGAGAAACACGCCCCGCTGCTGGAGCCATGGCAGCGTGAAGTGGTGCGCATCGTGCGCAAGATCGCGCAGTATTTCTATCCACAGCGCCAGACCCAGGTGATGAACGAAGGCTGGGCGACGTTCTGGCATTACACGCTGATGAATGATCTGTACGACGAAGGCCTGGTCACCGACGGCTTCATGATGGAGTTCCTGCAGTCGCACACCAGCGTGATTTTCCAGCCCGGTTTCGACAGTCCGTATTACAGCGGTATCAATCCCTACGCGCTGGGCTTTGCCATGTATCAGGACATCCGCCGGATGTGCGAAAACCCTACTGACGAAGACCGCCAGTGGTTTCCGGAAATTGCCGGCAGCGACTGGCTCACGGCGATCAAATTCGCAATGACCAGCTTCAAGGACGAGAGCTTCATCCTCCAGTACCTGTCGCCCAAGGTGATTCGCGACCTCAAGCTGTTTAGCATCATGGACGACGACCAGCAGGAGGACCTGCTGGTGCCCGCCATTCATGATGAAAACGGCTATCGGACCATTCGCGAAATACTCGCTGCGCAGTACAACCTGGGCAATCGGGAGCCCAATGTGCAGATCTACAGCATCGACCGCCGAGGCGATCGCTCGCTGACCCTGCGCCATCAACAGCACAATCGCAAACCACTCGGTGACTCGACAGACGAGGTGCTCAAGCACCTGCACCGGCTGTGGGGCTTTGACATCCACCTGGAAACCCTGCAGGGCGATCAGGTGGTCAAGACTCATCACGTCCCCCCGAAAGGCGAGCATGCCGACAGTGAATATCCCCGGCTTGATATGGCGGTCGTTCACCTTTAAGCACTAGGGGAATAGGGTTTTAAACGCTTGTTCATGCAGCTTTAGCCTCCGCAAGTACGACACAAGGTTTATCCTGTCGCGCTTACGGAGGCTTTTTATGCAGATTTATAAAGTGGGCGGTGCTGTACGCGACCGTCTTCTGGGTCAACCTGTCACGGACATCGACTGGGTCGTGGTCGGCGCAAGCACCGAGGACATGCTGATCAAGGGCTATCGCCCGGTTGGTACAGATTTCCCGGTGTTTCTGCATCCGCTGACCAATGAGGAATACGCGCTGGCGCGCACCGAGCGCAAGAGCGGCGTGGGCTACGGGGGCTTTGTTTTCCACGCCAGCCCCGAGGTAACGCTTGAGCAGGATTTGATTCGGCGTGACCTGACGATCAACGCCATGGCTGAAGACAAGGACGGTAATTTAACCGATCCCTACAACGGCCAGAAGGACTTGGAAGCGCGGATATTACGTCACGTTTCCCCCGCTTTCGCCGAAGATCCGCTCCGGGTCTTGCGTGTGGCGCGATTCGCCGCACGCTACGCCGGTTACGGTTTTACCATCGCGCCCGAGACCCTTGGGCTGATGCGACAGCTCAGTGAATCGGGCGAACTCAAGGCGCTGACTGCCGAGCGAAGCTGGAAGGAAATCTCGCGCGCGCTCATGGAAGAACAGCCTCAGGTGTTCATTCAGGTGCTGCACGACTGCGGCGCGCTCAAAGAGCTGATGCCCGAAGTCGAAGCGTTGTTCGGTGTACCGCAGCCGGCGGCGCATCACCCGGAAATAGACACTGGCGTACACGTGCTAAGTGTTCTTGAGCAATCCGCACGCCACAAACACCCGCTGACGGTGCGCTGGGCCTGCTTGCTGCACGACCTTGGCAAAGGGCTGACGCCGGAAGCCGAATGGCCAAGGCACATCGCTCATGAACACACCGGCCTGCGCCTGATAAAAGCGGTCAACGAGCGTTTTCGTGTGCCGAGGGACTGCCAGGAACTGGCGCTGCTGGTCGGCCAGTACCATACCCACGGCCACCGCGCGCTGGAGTTGAAACCTTCGACCCTGCTGGAGTTGCTGCAAAGCTTCGACGTCTACCGCCGCCCGCAGCGCTTTGAAGAGTTCATTGCGGCGTGCGAGATGGACGCCCGAGGACGTCACGGCTTCGAACAACGCAGTTATCCACAGGCCGACTACCTGCGCGGCGCCGCCGAGGCCGCACGCGCGGTATCAGTACAGCCGTTGCTGGAACAGGGTCTGAAGGGCAAGGAACTGGGTGACGCGCTGAAGAACGAGCGCTTGAAGGCACTGAAAACCTACAAGACCAGCACTGTGTGACGCGGAGCGTGAGGAACGAGAGGTGTCCGGGAGAGCACTTTTCGTACCTATGCGCAGCCATGGACGCTCTGCACTCGGGCTGAAAGACGAGGATGACCTCAGCTACGCAGCAAAACCTCAGGCGTCAGCGCCAACCCACGCCACTCAAACGCCACCGGCCAAAGCTGCTGATCAATCTGCGCGTCAGCCCAGAGTTTGCTGAAGGCAATGCCCACACCGGGATGCAGACGTTCAGGGGCAATCAACGCCAATGGCCGCAACACAAAGGCATTCTTCAGAATTTCCGCCCTAGGCAAGATCAGCCCGTCGAAATTACCGACCTGCTCGCCGTACAGCAGCACATCGATATCCAGCGGCAACCCTTTGCGATCCGGGGCGTAGCGGCCATTGTCCGCTTCGATGAATTTCAGGCGACGATCCAGCTCCATCAGGGGCAAATCAGTCAGCGCCGATACGACGAGATTGAAGAACGGCCCGCTCTTGATACCCACGGCATGGCTTTCAAAAACCGGCGAACAGCTCAGATCGGTCAGGAAGCCATCCAGCGCATCGAGCCCCGCAATCAGGTGGCGCTCACGCTCGATGTTGCTCCCCAGGCCGAGGAAAATCCGCGTCAGCGACATCCGCGCTCGATCTCCACGCCCACACCGGCAGCGGCCGCTACAGCACCGGGCTTGGTCAGTTTCAGGCGCAGCCAGGGAATATTGAATTCACCCATCAGCACTTCAGCCAGTCGCTCGGCGAAGGTCTCCACCAACTGGAACTGTGCCTGCTCGGCGAACGCCTGAATACGTGTCGAGACACTGGCGTAGTCGAGGGCCTTGCTCAGATCGTCGCCTGCGGCTGCGGGGCGATTGTCCCAGGCAAAGCTGAGGTCCAGACGCAGGCACTGACGAATGCCACGCTCCCAGTCATAAGCGCCAATGACCGTATCGACCTCAAGGCCCTCGATGAAAACTCTGTCCAAGCACTACTCTCCACTGCACGACAAGGGCGCGATGCGCCGTTAGAATCAGGGCATCCTCGCCCGGAATGGTTCGCATGTTTTGGTTACTGGCCACCTTCGCCTACCTGCTTGGCTCGCTGTCCTTCGCCATCCTGCTCAGCCGCCTGAGCGGCAGGCCGGACCCGCGCGCCAGTGGCTCCGGCAATGCCGGCGCGACCAACATGCTGCGTCTGGCCGGGAAAAAACTCGCCATCCTGACCCTGCTCGGCGACCTCTGCAAAGGCCTGGTACCGATCCTGATCGCCAGCACCTTGAGCATGGACATCGCACAACAGGGCTGGATCGGCGTCTGCGCAGTGCTGGGCCATCTGTTCCCGGTGTACTTCCGCTTCCGCGGTGGCAAAGGCGTAGCGACCGCCGCCGGTGTGCTGCTGGGCCTGTATCCGCCCGCCGCTGCCCTGGCGATAGTCGCCTGGCTGCTGACGCTCTACCTGACCCGCACCAGCTCGCTTGCCGCCCTGATCGCCACACCCCTGACCCTGCCATTGCTGGCGTGGCAGGAGCCTCATGCGCTGCTGCCGATGAGCGTGTTGACCCTGCTCATCGTCTGGCGCCATCGCGGCAATCTACGCGACCTGCTCGCCGGGCGCGAACGACATTTCTGAGGCGTACCCCGCCTGGTCTGCCGTCACAGCCCCGACAACTGCTCCATGGGCCAGCGTGCCTGCACGCTGATGCTCAAATCTTCCTTCTGCCCGACCTGCAAACGCTGGCACCCGGCAAACGCGATCATCGCGCCGTTATCGGTACAAAACTCGGGCCGTGCGTAATAGACATGGCCGCGCAGGTCGCCAAGCATGCTTTCCAGCGAAGCGCGCAGTGCCTTGTTGGCGCTGACGCCACCGGCAATCACCAGGCTCTTGAGGCCGGTCTGCTTGAGCGCGCGCTTGCATTTGATGGTCAAAGTCTCCACTACCGCCTGCTGGAAGGCCAGAGCGATGTCGCAGCGGGTTTGCTCACTGTCGTCTCCAGCATTCCGGCATTGCTGCCAGGTATTGAGCGCAGAGGTTTTCAGGCCGCTGAAGCTGAATTCCAGCCCGGGACGATCGGTCATCGGCCGAGGGAAGACAAACCGCCCCGCCACACCCTGCATGGCCGCCTTTGAAATCTCCGGGCCGCCGGGGTACTGCATGCCCATCATCTTGGCGGTCTTGTCGAAGGCCTCGCCTGCGGCATCATCCAGCGTCTCGCCCAGCAGTTCGTACTGACCGATGCCGTCGACGCGCACCAGTTGCGTATGGCCGCCCGACACCAGCAAGGCGACGAACGGGAACTGTGGCGGGTTTTCTTCCAGCATCGGGGCCAGCAGATGACCTTCCATGTGATGCACGCCCAGCGCCGGGATATCCCAGGCGAACGCCAGCGCCTGAGCGCACGAAGCGCCGACCAGCAAGGCGCCGACCAAGCCAGGGCCGGCCGTGTAGGCAATGGCGTCGATATCAGTGGCCACGCAGTCCGCCTCGGCCAGTGTCTGGCGAATCAGAGGCAGCATGCGCTTGACGTGATCGCGCGAAGCCAGCTCCGGCACCACACCGCCATAGGCACGGTGCAGGTCGATCTGGCTGAATAATGCGTCCGCAAGCAAACCGCGTTCGCTGTCGTATAACGCGACGCCGGTTTCGTCGCAGGAGGTTTCTAATCCCAGTACTAGCATGGGGTTGCGCCTTGTAGGGGGCAGATTTGAAGGCGCGCATAATAGTCGCCGACCGAGGTGCCGACCAGCGGTTTTCGATCAGAGGCTTTGCATTCCTCTCAATGAGGGGTTAACATCCGCAACCCTTAAAAACCGACGTACTTTTGTGCAGTGTTTGCACTGAGCGTTGACCCCGGTAATGAATGAAGGTAGCTCTGGATGCCAGCCGTCAAAGTTAAAGAGAACGAACCCTTCGACGTAGCTCTGCGTCGTTTCAAGCGCTCCTGCGAAAAAGCCGGTGTTCTGGCTGAAGTTCGTAGCCGCGAATTTTACGAGAAGCCGACTTCGGAGCGTAAGCGCAAGGCAGCAGCTGCTGTCAAACGCCACGCCAAGAAAGTCCAGCGCGAACAGCGCCGCGCCGTTCGTCTGTATTAATTTACAGACCTTCGTCGCAAGCTTCTGCCTTGCCCGGCCAACCAGCCGGGCTGTCGGCAGTTACAGCTTCGCTGTTTTGCGTTCGCTTTATTGATTGACCCTGTCCAGGCCGCCGATGCGACTCAGACATTCATTCAAGCACGTCCAGCCTGTTCACAGGCTACATCGGTCATGCCCACTCGGGCAGCACATCGACCGATGACAAGACGAGTATGCCTTGATGACTTCGCAAGAAGCTCAGCCAAGGCAGCGTCTTCCGTGTCCCCAGGCTCTGACCACTCGCGTGGGCAGCGAAGTTTGTGGCCTTTCCGATCCTCTCGCAGGATCAAGCTTTATTCCTTTCAGGCCAACACCGTCCTTCGGATGCAAAGACGTGCCCGTTTATTGCCGACGTCTTCAAAAAAGACGGCTGACAGGCTGACGGAACGCTCGTAGAGTCGTCCGATACTTTTGCACCACGCTTGAATGATGAGAACGCCATGGCCGGGCTGATTCCCCAGAGCTTTATCGACGACCTTCTGAACCGCACCGATATTGTCGATGTTGTCAGTTCGCGCGTGCAGCTCAAGAAAGCCGGGAAGAATTACACCGCGTGCTGCCCGTTCCACAAAGAGAAAACCCCCTCTTTCAGCGTCAGCCCGGACAAGCAATTCTATTACTGCTTCGGTTGCGGCGCAGGTGGCAACGCGCTCGGCTTCATCATGGACCACGACAACCTGGACTTCCCCCAGGCTGTCGAAGACCTGGCCAAGGCCGCCGGCATGGAAGTGCCTCGCGAACAAAGCGTAAAAGGCCAGAAGCCTCGGCAACCGACCGATTCCCCGCTCTACCCGCTGCTGACCGCCGCCGCCGAGTTCTATCGGCAGGCCCTGAAAAGCCACCCGTCACGCAAGGCAGCGGTGGATTACCTCAAGGGCCGCGGGCTGTCCGGCGAAATCGCCAGAGACTTTGGCCTGGGCTTCGCCCCTCCCGGCTGGGACAACCTGTACAAGCACCTGAGCAGCGACTCCTTGCAGCAAAAGGTGATGATCGATGCCGGGCTGCTGATCGAGAACGCCGAAACCGGCAAACGCTACGACCGCTTCCGCGACCGGGTGATGTTTCCGATCCGTGATTCGCGCGGGCGAGTCATCGCCTTTGGCGGCCGCGTACTGGGTGATGACAAACCCAAGTACCTGAACTCCCCGGAAACACCGGTGTTCCACAAGGGTCAGGAGCTGTACGGGCTGTTCGAGGCGCGCAAATTCAATCGCAACCTCGATGAAATCATCGTCGTTGAAGGCTACATGGACGTCATCGCCCTGGCCCAGCAAGGCTTGCGCAATGCCGTGGCGACTCTGGGCACAGCAACCAGCGAAGAGCATTTGAAGCGCCTGTTCAGGGTGGTGCCCAACGTGCTGTTCTGCTTCGACGGCGATCAGGCCGGACGCAACGCTGCATGGCGTGCGCTGGAAGCGACCCTGTCGAACCTGCAGGATGGACGCCGGGCGCGCTTTCTGTTTCTTCCCGAAGGCGAAGACCCGGACACGCTGGTGCGCTCCGAAGGCACCGACGCGTTCAAGGCACGCATCAATCAGCACGCGCAGCCGCTGGCCGATTATTTTTTCGAGCAACTGACCAAAGAGTCCGACCCGCGTTCGCTGGAGGGCAAGGCGCACATGGCCACCCTCGCGGCGCCATTGATCGACAAGGTGCCCGGCGCGAACCTGCGTATTCTGATGCGTCAGCGCCTGACCGAAATTACCGGGCTGACCGGCGAGGCCGTCAGCCAGCTGGTACAGAGCGCGCCGGCAGAGGCGCCACCGAGTTACGACCCGTACGTCGACTACGACGCCATGCCTGATTTTGCCGATTACCAGCCACAAGGCGGTTACGAGCCTCAGCAGGAATGGACGCAAAAGAAAACCGGCGGTCAGAATCAAAAAAAATGGGACAACAAATCCTGGGGCAAAAAAGGCAAGCGCCAGGACTTCGAACCTCGAACGCCGCGTGTACCCACCGCCGTCGAGCCGCCCATGCAGGCCGCACTGAGAACCTTGCTGCATCACCCCGAATTGGCGGAAAAGGTCGAAAATGCCAGCCATTTCGCTGCAGAAGACCAATCCAACGCACAACTGCTGGTCGCTCTTATCGAAGCCCGGCAAAAGAATCCGAACCTTCGGTCGTTACAGTTGATAGCGCGATGGCACGGGACTGAACAGGGCCGCTTGCTGCGTGCTCTGGCAGAAAAGGAATGGCTGATTGAGGCCGATAACCTTGAACAACAGTTTTTCGACACTATAACTAGCTTATCCGCTCGCCAGCGCGAGCGCAGTCTGGAACATCTGATCAGCAAGGCTCGGCAGACCGAGCTGAGCGCAGAAGAGAAAATTCAGCTTAGGGAACTGCTAAATCGCAATGTTCCCGCACAAACCCCGACCTCAACTGGCGCGTGAGGTCATAGCTCGGGTATAATCCTCGGCTTGTTTTTTGCCCGCCAAGACCTTCAGTGGATAGGGTGTTATGTCCGGAAAAGCGCAACAGCAATCTCGTATCAAAGAGTTGATCACCCTGGGTCGTGAGCAGAAGTATCTGACTTACGCAGAGGTCAACGACCACTTGCCCGAGGATATTTCAGATCCCGAGCAGGTGGAAGACATCATCCGCATGATCAACGACATGGGGATCCCGGTACACGAGAGTGCTCCGGATGCGGACGCCTTGATGCTGGCCGACGCCGATACCGACGAGGCAGCCGCAGAAGAAGCGGCTGCAGCGTTGGCAGCGGTCGAGACCGACATCGGTCGTACCACCGATCCTGTTCGTATGTACATGCGGGAAATGGGCACCGTTGAACTTCTGACCCGTGAAGGCGAAATCGAAATCGCCAAACGTATCGAAGAAGGCATCCGTGAAGTGATGGGCGCAATTGCGCACTTCCCAGGCACGGTTGACCACATTCTCTCCGAATACACACGCGTCACCAGTGAAGGCGGTCGCCTTTCCGATGTTCTGAGCGGCTATATCGACCCGGACGACGGCATTGCGCCGCCTGCCGAAGTCCCGCCGCCTGTCGACCCCAAAGCAGTCAAAGCCGAAGGTGCCGATGACGACGAGGAAGAGTCGGCAGACGCCAGCGACGAAGAAGACGAGGTCGAGAGCGGTCCTGATCCGGTCATCGCCCAGCAGCGCTTCGGTGCGGTTTCCGATCAAATGGAAATCACCCGCAAGGCCCTGAAGAAATTTGGTCGCGACGACAAGCACGCCATTGCCGAAATGGTTGCACTGGCCGAACTGTTCATGCCGATCAAACTGGTTCCAAAACAGTTTGAAGGCCTGGTAGAGCGTGTACGCGGTGCCCTCGAGCGTCTTCGCGCCCAGGAACGCGCCATCATGCAGCTGTGTGTACGTGATGCACGTATGCCGCGCGCCGACTTCCTGCGCCAGTTCCCGGGCAACGAAGTCGACGAAAGCTGGACTGACGCACTGGCCAAGGGCAAGAGCAAATACGCCGAAGCCATCGGTCGCCTGCAGCCTGACATCCAGCGTTGCCAGCAGAAGCTGTCTGCACTGGAAGAAGAGACCGGCCTGAAAATCGCCGAGATCAAGGACATCAACCGTCGCATGTCGATCGGTGAGGCCAAGGCCCGCCGCGCGAAGAAAGAGATGGTTGAAGCGAACTTGCGTCTGGTGATCTCCATCGCCAAGAAGTACACCAACCGTGGTCTGCAATTCCTCGATCTGATCCAGGAAGGCAACATCGGCTTGATGAAGGCTGTGGACAAGTTCGAATACCGTCGTGGCTACAAGTTCTCGACTTATGCCACCTGGTGGATCCGTCAGGCGATCACTCGCTCGATTGCCGACCAGGCACGCACCATTCGTATTCCGGTGCACATGATCGAGACGATCAACAAGCTCAACCGTATTTCCCGGCAGATGTTGCAGGAAATGGGTCGCGAACCGACCCCGGAAGAGCTGGGCGAACGCATGGAAATGCCTGAGGATAAAATCCGCAAGGTATTGAAGATCGCGAAAGAGCCGATCTCCATGGAAACCCCGATCGGTGACGACGAAGATTCGCACCTGGGTGACTTCATCGAAGACTCGACCATGCAGTCGCCAATCGATGTCGCCACTGTTGAAAGCCTCAAAGAAGCGACACGCGAAGTGCTGTCGGGCCTTACCGCCCGTGAAGCCAAGGTTCTGCGCATGCGCTTCGGCATCGACATGAATACCGACCACACGCTTGAAGAGGTTGGTAAGCAGTTTGACGTGACCCGCGAGCGGATTCGTCAGATCGAAGCCAAGGCACTGCGCAAGCTGCGTCACCCGACAAGAAGCGAGCACCTGCGCTCGTTCCTCGACGAGTAATCGCACCCGCGAGTCAACAAAACCCCCGGCATGCCGGGGGTTTTGCGTTTCCGGGCAGAAGAAAATTCAAAATTTGCAGGCCCAGTTGTCAATTCACCGAATCAATAAGAGGTCAGACATCAGTCTAATTGCAGCGCCTGAAAAATTGACCTACAACTATGTATCACACCAGACACCAGCGCTCTTCTAATCAAGCCTTGGATCATTGTAGTTACAAGGTTACGCCACACCATCATCAGCGATAGTCAGACACGGACGTAAGCCGCATATGCGTGGAGTAATCAACACCAGTGACCGGGAAGCGTCATGCCTGTCCGAGGGGAAATTCGCCTCGATCTTCGCTCAATGCCCGGATGCCATGCTTATCGTCAGCCTTGCTGACGGGCACATCATGGATGCTAACGAAGCGTTCGTAGAGCGAACCGGTATCCCCCTTGATGAAGTGATTGGCAAGACACCCACAGAACTGAATCTGTGGGCAGTGCCAGGCATCGGCCCAAAAGTCTTGCTGCAATTGCAGACCGGCGATATCCATAATCTGGAGATACCCTTTCGGCGCAAAAACGGCGAAACCTTTTCAGGACTCATGTCCGCCCAGCCGTTCGAGCATAGCCCGATACCCGCCGTGCTGGTGATAGTGCGTGACATCACCCAGCTCAAACTGGCCCGACAACAATTACAGCTTTCCGAAGAGAAGTTCGCCAAAGCCTTTCATGCCTCGCCTGAGGGGATGGCGATTACCCGGCAGCAGGACGGCATGCTTCTGGAGGTCAACGAGGGGTTCTGCCGCTTGACCGGGTATAGCGAAAAGTACTGCCTTGACCACTCGACATTCGAGCTGGGCATCTGGGTCGACCTGAGCGAGCGTTCAAAGCTCATCGAACGTATGAAAAAGCATGGCTTCGTCAAGGACTTGCGGGTCCGGATTCGTCACAACAATGGTGATATTCGACTGTGCGAACTGTCCTCTCAACCCCTCATCATTTCGGGTGAAGACTGTCTGCTGACGATTACCCGGGATATCACCGAAAGCAGGCAAATGCAGGAGAAGCTCCATCTGGCGGCGACAGTTTTCGAGAGCACTGCCGAAGGTGTGCTCATCACCAATACCGACCAGAGCATCAGCGCCGTCAACCGCGCGTTCACGGAAATCACTGGCTACAGCGAAAGTGAAGCCATCGGCCAGACCCCTCGCCTGCTTGCCTCTGGCCAACACGACAGCGCGTTCTATGCCGCGATGTGGCATCAACTGGCAGCCGAGGGCCACTGGCAGGGCGAAATCAGCAACCGTCGAAAGAACGGCGAGCTTTACCCGAGTTGGCTGACCATCAGCGCCGTGCGCAACAAAGACAACCTCTTGACCCACTTCGTCGCCGTGTTCGCCGATATCTCCAGCCTCAAACAAGCACAGGCGCGGCTCGACTACCAGGCGCATCATGACCCGCTCACCGGCCTGCCCAACCGAATACTGTTCGAGAGCAGGCTTCAAGCCGCTCTGCTGCACAGCGAAGAATCCGGCAGCCTCGGTGCAGTTCTGTTTCTCGATCTGGACCGCTTCAAGCACATCAATGACAGCCTGGGCCACCCGGTCGGCGATCTGCTGCTCAAAGGCATCGCACACCGGCTCAAGGAGACCCTGCGCGACATCGACACCGTTGCACGCCTGGGTGGCGACGAGTTCATCGTCCTGCTGCCCGGCCTGCTGCAAACCAGCGACGCACAGGCCATCGCCAATAAATTACTGGCCTGCTTCAGCACGCCCTTTGAAGCTGGCGAACATGAGCTCTACATCAGCCCCAGCATCGGCAGTTGCGTGTTCCCCACCGACGGCACCGACGTGGCCACGCTGGTCAAAAATGCCGATGCGGCGATGTACCGCTCCAAGGCAAAAGGCCGCAACCGGGTCGAAAGCTATACCTGCGACCTCAGTGACCAGGCCAGCGAGCGCATCGCCCTCGAGCAGGAACTGAGAAGAGCTCTGGAGCGCAATCAACTGACACTGGCCTACCAGCCCAAAATCGACCTGCTGACCCACACAATGGCAGGCGCAGAAGCCCTGATCCGCTGGAACCACCCAACCTTTGGCGAAGTGCCGCCCGAGCACTTCATTCCCCTGGCTGAAGAAAACGGCATGATCCTGCAGATCGGCGACTGGGTGCTGGAGCAGGCCTGCCGCCAGATGGGTGTATGGCGCAAGACCTGTCAGCCGTTCGGCCCGCTGTCGGTGAACCTGGCAGGCGCGCAACTGCGCCAGACCAACCTGCTCGAACGCATCGAACAGCTGCTCACGGACAACGGCCTGGAACCCGGTTGCCTGCAACTGGAGATCACCGAAAACTTCATCATGAGCCAGACCCAGGAAGCACTGGCCGTGCTGCACCAATTGAAAACACTCGGCGTGCAACTGGCGATCGACGACTTCGGCACCGGCTACTCCTCACTGAGCTACCTCAAACGCCTGCCACTGGACATCCTCAAGATCGACCAGTCCTTCGTCCGCGGCCTGCCGGAAGACACCCACGACGCCGCTATCGTCCGCGCCATCATCGCCCTTGGGCGCAGCCTGCAACTGACCGTGATCGCCGAGGGCGTGGAGAACAGCGAACAGCAGCAATTCCTGACCAGCGAAGGCTGCGAACAGATCCAGGGCTACATCATCAGCCTGCCCCTCGACGCCGAAGAATTCCGCGCAAGATTTCTTCTGATGAATCTTTCGGACTTTTCGGATAGCACAGCCGCGAAACCGCCGTTATAATCCGCGACCTACTGAGGGCCCATAGCTCAGTTGGTTAGAGCAGAGGACTCATAATCCTTTGGTCCACGGTTCGAGTCCGTGTGGGCCCACCATCTTTGAAAGCCGCGCATTGCGCGGCTTTTTTGTTTTTGGGTGGAACGCCGCGAATACAGGCTTCTTGGGCATAGGCTTCTGTGCCATAGAACGGACTTTCGCCATCAAGCACCGTAGAGAACGGCTTGAGTATCCTCACCACAGTCAGCAAACCAGCCTCATCGCTATACCCGGTCAGCACCTTGATACTCCTAACAGCTATCGCAGTGCCGGTGATCCTTGCACTGATCGCGCTGAACATGCTTCTGCTGCTCATCTCGGCATGGTTGCTGGCCTACGCCGGGATCTTCCTTCTAGGGTTTGGCGGTAGCCAATGGACCTCGGATATAGCGATCAACTACTACAAAACTGTACTTGGCGTCGGCATCCAACTTTTCACCATGACGTTTCTGATCGGTGTAGGAAATCTTTTTTGGACCAGTACTACCAGGCCTTTTCAGTTGGGACGCCTGACCTGAATAGCCTATGCGTACTCCTGGTCGCATCCGTGGTATTGCTCACCTTGGTCAATAAGCTACCTCCAATGCTTGCCGGCATCATCAGCTCTGGAGGGCAGACTTCAGACATCGGTAGTTTCGGCGCTGGAGCTACGATAGGAGCAGCGACCATGGCTGCTTCTACCGTATCTTCGGCAGCGAGCACCGCGTTGGCGGTAGCCAACGAGATAGCTGGAGGCACTTCAGCACTCAAGGCTGCCTTTAAAGCTGCCGAAGCTCACATGGACAGCGGCTCCACTGACACAGGTAACTTTGAATATGGTTCCGGCAGCGAGCAGGACACAGCGAGTGGTTCGGGACAATCGGCTTTTGGGCAAGCCATGGGCAATGGACAGAATACAGGCTATGCTTCGAGAGTGGCCCAGACTGGAAGGTTGGCAGCAAGTGCCGGGGCGCTCATCGCTGAACAAGTGGGCCAGAGCATAAGCAGTCGAGCCAGTGCAGCGGTAGCAGATACGGCGGGCGGCAGGGTCGCGGCTTCGATCAATGAGAACAGCAAAGCGTCCCTTTCCGACAAGACCGAAAGGTTCGACGGTGATAGTGTGAGCGGATCCGATGAGTTTGCAGATTTCATTAACAGAGATCCTACTCCGGATTAAATATTACGGAAACCGCCGCAACGGAGCTGCGGCGGATATCTGCCTCATTTAGACTCGAGAGCAAATCATGGAAAAGCCGACACCTAGTGCAGAGCCACGATTCTTAGATGATCAAAGCGGTCTCACTGATCCTCTGCCGATATTCGTTACACGCACGACCCTTCGAGCAATTCTCAACAAACATGAAGCGAAGACATCCTCAGACCTTGGAAAAGCGGGTGGACGGACGCCTTCCAGAGCGGTCATGGATGAGTAACTGTCGCTCGGATCGTCAGGTTAAAGCTCCACGGTCAAGAAGCAGCTCCATCGGACCACCAACAGCCAGATATCCAAGAAGTACTCGCTGGGCCGAGAGGTCTGTCATGTCCGGATGCGACTATTTGAATTGCTACAGATCAGCGGTCCAGTTCGTCGAAAGACAACATCGAGCGAGCACTTTCAAGAAACTCATTTGAGTCATCAAATTTTTCACGTAAATACTCACCCTCACGATTCCGGTAACCGAGGGCGAGGTATTTCAGATGTTTTCGATGAATCATATATGCGGCGGTCACCCTAGCCTCGCTAGCGTATTCTGAACCCTGAAACAGTGCGCCAAAGCCTCCTATAGAGCGATCCATGATTTCGTTTTGCTCTCGCAGAAAGTCGACAAAGTCTTGTTGTCGCTCAGCTAATTCGGCTCTGACACCTATGGGGCGGCCGTCCTCATTCTCGACTCCAAAGATATATGCTGCTCCCTGAGCCTCAACAAACATCACATTTCTGAAAACCTGACATATGCCGCCCGGCACACATGCCTTGATATCCGCTACCCATAGCTCCTCTGAGTCATTGTCAGGAAACTTGCCGACAAAACGCGGCGTCGAGGCAGCAAAGACAGTCGCTGCTTTAGGAAATTCACTCATATGCTAATAATCCTCACGTGACAATCCGTGACAATCCGATGGATCGATCAATCATAGCCTCAATTGGGTAGCACGCATCAACGCCACCTCAAATGCTAAAGCATTGGGAAGAGGTCACAGCTCGAATGTGGGCCGCCGTATTCAGCTCGCAAGCCTCACGTGTTGCTTTGTTCGCCAGATAATCTCAAATTTCAATTTAAACTCCCAAGGGGTTCCGCCTATCGCCGCTCCGCATGTGCGCTGGCATGCCCACAGCACAAGCGAAATGCAGACACGCCGCTCGTTTCCGATTTCACACCGTCCCACCTCGTAAGGTGACTGCGAGTCGTTGTGCGGGATAGATTTGCCCCCTCGCTGGCCAAAGTAATCCGCCTGGGAGATGCCTACCGATCAACGCAGCTCCCACGGCCTTGGATGAAGCATACCCTAGTGATCAAATCGGAATTGTGGCTCCGAATGCAGCAAAATCAGGAGACATTGAGATACATTCTCGAGACAGCAGCATAGCTCACATAGTTCGACCTGTAGCCTGAGACAATTGCTCATGAAGAAATAAAAGCAATAGCCAATTGACATATCCCAAAGGTTCGTCACATGATCCATTCGTCTGAGCCTCACAAGCCTAGCCTGTTGTTTGCCAACTTCTCGATATTGAATTTTACGAAACGGAGTGCGTAGAGCAGTGTTGAATCATATTTATGGAGTTATTGGCATCGGAGGGACTTTAATAACTATTTTAACTAGCTTCTTAAAGGACAGCACGCTTTCAGAGTGGCTTCTAACATGCTCAGGCTGGGCAGCCGCATTTTTGGTGGGTAGTACAACCCACTTAGTTATAAAACGCCAGATGTCTTTCTTTAACCAACAGCTTTCTACAATCAGCAATGCATTTGAAAAAACTTCTGATCGTCTAATCAATGAAGGCCAACAAAAAAATGTTGAAATCAAAAAGCTGGTTAACGAACTATCTTCAGCCGAAAACGAAAGAGATAGTCTGAGAAGTATTGCAGCCTATTTAGCCTCTACAAAGATAGAGGCTCAGGCTATACCAAGGGCAAGGTCAAGCCCCGACTTTAGTGTTGAACAAGGAGAGTAAGGATGTACGTAGATTTTGAGCGCTATGGCTATTATCCCGCTTTGCGTACAAGGGCGGCAGAACTGGGCGGACTGAAACAGCTTACCCGTCACGAAAAGGAAAAGATCGTACCGTTAATCACTCTAGGTAAGTGGCCACGATCGGAAGATATACAGGTCTCATTAGATAAGGTCGTGGATGCAATGGGTGATCTGCCATTCATTCTTGATGTTACTCGAGAGAGCAAGCATCATTGTGAAAACAGCGCAAGCCTACTTTCTCCGGAAAACAATTTTTCAGCGTGGAGAAATTTTGTTTCACAAAAAGATAATATCGTTCCTGTCGTGCAAATTACTGACAGTGCAAGAATACGCGATATTACAATGCAAGCTCGTGAATTTGAAACCACTAAGAACTCCTTGGCATTTCGAATCACCAACCCCCAGCGAGACATCCAAAAGGTTATTAGTTCACTTGCAACTTTGGACAGTCCAGAAAAGGCAATCGTATTCATTGACTTAGGCTATATCCGGGGCAATATCCCTATCGTAACAACTGCAGCCGTCAGCGCGATCAATCAGCTCAGACAAGAAATTCCTGAAACTATTATCAGTGTTTTATCGACAAGCTTCCCTAGCACTGTGACGACATTCTGCCGAGAAGATGGTCGAAGTGGAGAGATTGATATCATCGAACGTGAACTATTTCAGACAATAGGTGGACGTGACATCTGTATATATGGCGATCATGGGTCTATCCATGCGGTTGTTTATGATGAGACTGGCGGTCGATATGTACCACGCATTGACTTGCCATTCGATGACTCTTGGTACTTTGAACGTAGATCAGGAGAAGACTCAAGCGGTTATATCGACGCCGCGCGTGCCATCCTTAAAGAGTACCCTGACTTGGCTGAAGACGACAGCTGGGGCGCTGGAATGATAAAAAATGCAGCAAATGGTGAAATTGAGGGCATGGGTAGCCCTGCGAAATGGATCGCTGTAAGGGTTAACATGCATATATCGAGGCAAATACTGCTATCTGATACTATAGCTGAAAATCCAGTTGAAGAAGATGACGATTTCTACTAGCAGAGCGTCAGGCTACAGATAATACTGTAGCCTGTTTTTCAAAGGAAAAGCACATAACTGACGTGAGCAGGCGACAGTCAAATCACCTCAGACACTTTATTCTTTACTAGCCTCTTAATCGCGAAACTAGGTGCCGTAACTAGTACCTCGCCGTACTTCATTTTAAGCTGTGAAAAATCCAGCTTAATAATGCCAGCCGAACCTAAGAAACTATCAAAATCTCGAAACTTCAATTCTTTGAATTCAGAGCTTCTTGCTAATTTTTTTTTGCTTAACAAATGCAAATCGGCATTCAATAAAACCGACGGACCGTCAAGTTTTTCAATCAAACGATTTGAAGTTTCACGATATCTAGACTTGACAGTACAAAGTACAAAGTTTCTAATCACACTGACGGGCAGCTTCAGGCACTCAACCTCCATCAGTTCACGATTCAAATCAACCACATCTGAAACGGTTCTGCCCTTAAGAAGAGCTCGAATCTCCTTTTTAAGCAAAAAACTCAGAAGAATTTTCTTATCTTTTAAATTACGAGTTTTTCCTCGCTGAACAATTTTAAAAGAAACAGAGTCATCGTTTTTTGATACCTCTAAAACCTCTACCTCACGGGGCACTTTATTTAGAACTTCAATTGTAAACTTGGAAGCGCATACAACGGTGACTTTTTCAAAACGGCTATTAAAAGTCGCGAGCTGTCCGTCCAACCGCTTGAGCGAGTCGTAATCGCTCTTGATCTCGAACGCTTGAAGGGTCTCATTGACTAAAGCCAGGTCGGCTCTTCTGCTCCATTTCGCTACAACCATTTCGTTAATCAGCACAGCATTATCAAGCATGCCTTTCTGATGCAGCCGAACAATTAGCGCCATTTTAATATCATGCTCTCTGAGCATCTTAAACTCACTAAAAGTTAACGTAAATTCTTATCATAGATCTGTTTTTATTGTTTGTCGAGACCTATTCGTCCGACACCTCAACGTCCTCGTTTTTAAAGAGCGGTCCAAAACCGTATACCTAAATAAAAAATTGCAGACGATTTTACTCCTTGCAACGTAATTCGTAGATAAGTGGATAGTATACGCGCCACGAACCCCACCTAGCAAAAAATGAGATCTGGTTTAGTTAGAGAGGTATCTCTGGCGAGCAGCTCCACGGCAGCAGGGCTTCGTAATCTTCTACCGATGCAGCATGTGGCAAACGCTCGAGTACGTGGCGCAGCCACGTATAAGGCTGTTGGCCGTTGAGTTTGGCGGTCTCGACCAGGCTGTAGATCTGGGCGCTGGCTATGCCGCCTTTGGCGTGTCGCTGAACAGCCACGCTTTTCTTCCTATGGCAAACGCTCTGATTGCTCGTTCGGCAGCGTTATTGTCGATGGGTAAAAACCAGCTTCGATATGACGCTCTAGCCGGGTCCAGTTGTTGGCCAGATAATTCACCGCTTTACCCAAGGCACTTTGTGCCGTGACCTCCGGCTGCGTTTTATCCATCCATGCTTTCAGCTTCGCCAGCTCAGGCAAGCTTTTTTCCTGAAGGCCGATGTAGCGCTGCTCATCGCAGACACCGTTGGGTTCACGCTCGGCCACCTTCTCCTTTTGGATAATACAGCTCATCACCGGGGGCGAAGGCGTTCTAATTTCTCGTAGTGACAAAGCCTTAGAGGGCGACGCAATGCTCGCCCAGCTGATTGTTGATACGAAATCGGCCAGAAGCGATCCTTCAGATCTGCCTATGATTTTGAGCGAGACACACCTAAATCGGCCCATTATATTAGATCGTCTAAGCGGTCTATGTTTCACGCTTCAAACTGAGTTTAGCCAGATTGGTCTGCCGTTTGATCTGAGTTACTAGATTCACATCCTCCATTTCCAGAAATGCAGGATTATTCATCAGCTCCGGCAACTGACCATAATGCAACGAAATATAATCCACGGTTTCCTGCTCGACCTTCTCTAGAATTTTCGAGGAGAGCTTTCCTGCCACGCCATACTCACAACGGCCTGAAATGTCGGCGATGGCTAGGTTGATCAGGCGCCACAAGGCCGGATGCAATTTTATGGCATCTGTCCCACGATCCTGGCCGAGAGTCAAACACGAAAGATCATTTAGGCCGAACACCAGATTGCTGGCGCCGCTGCTGATGAGCTGTTCGACCTCAAGTAAGGCGGAAGGCACTTCCAGCATCGCCCCATATCTATTAGGCCACTGCATTTTTCTGAGCAGCGACGCGAAATAGTCGAACTCTGCATGATCCTGGATGAACGGGAAAATGATATGCAGGTTATCAAACCGTTCGCCTAGCGCCCCGAGTATCTCCAGCTCAAGCCGGAATGCTTCCTGATCCACTCTGGCACGCCGTAGCCCCCTAATGCCGAGCATCGGATTCTGCTCCACGCTATAGGTCTTATCGTTGGTTAGCGTAGCAGCCTCATCGGCCCACAGGTCCGCGAAGCGATACCAGACGGGCTTACCTGCAAACCTTTCGCATACCGCAGCGACGTACTGCGTGAGCGCCTCCTGCACGTAAAGTTGTTGAAGGCTGGCACCGTGTCTACGAAGAACGAACTCGCTGCGAAGAAGCCCTACTCCCGTAAAAAGGGCTGCCACCGATGGTTTTGGCAGCTCACCACTTAATGACAATCTGAAATTCATTTAACCCTCGTCGAATATCCGTCGCAGTACAAAAAGCAGAAATGATCAGCGGCCATAAATCCGAACCGCGCATAGAATTCAATGATGAATTCTTTCTCCAGCATTATGAAACCAGTGCGGCTTTTCGAGACTTCCGGTAAACCAAGCAGTTGACTGAGCAACCGCTTGCCAAATCCTCGACCACGATGAGCAGCAACCACAAACATACCAAACAACAGAAAATCCCAGGTCCCCACAACGTTTCGGAAAAAAACCACCGTCGCCCCACCCGCAATTTTTCCTTCCGAATCGCGTAATATTAATGTCTTTCCCTCGTGACAATCTCTCAACACCCACAAGGGGACTGGCGTAAGATCGCATTGTTGCTGTAGGCACTGGTAAATTTTCAGTGATGCCAATGTACTAGAGCTGTTCGCCACTTCACAGTACCAACCGTTAGCCCACTCTGCTGCAGGATTCAAGGCTAGTGAAGACTCAACAGACAAAGACGCCCCCGAGATCGAAACCACTTTTTTAAAACCGCCGCTGAGCAGAAAATCCGAAGTGGAGCTAGCAATCCTTAAAGGCACCTTAACCAACAATCTGGCACCATCCCGGTGCCACAGCTCACGCTTTCGCTTGAGTACTGCCAGTGAATCGAAATACAACGTACGCCCTTGGGAACAGAGGCCGCGTTGGGAACGTGTCTGGTGACGGATGCGATACAGCCATTCTGTCCATCCTGCGTAGTGGCACCGGCCTAGATGAAGGACCGGACCGGTGTTACGAATAATCACCGGGCTGTATCCGTGTGATAGGCCGCGACAATATGCAGCGACTGTTCCTCCCAGTGGTCGAGGACGATGCCCGCCGAGCTAAATGTATTGCATAATTCCTCTGATACATCGACCTTGAACATGACGGGATCACACGCCGCAATCATCGTATTAGTCATGCATACCAATCGATACCGGTAAAGCGATTGCTTGATTGATACATTATCCATCAAACCCTGCTTGCAGCATTCATGTAGTGCAACGAAGTCTTTTTTGAATGACTCCAGAGCTGACCAAAAGAAAGAAACTTGCTCATGGGCCGCTTGCCGAGAGACATTCTTTGATAATCGCCGCAAGCGATCAATCAGATTAAGCAGTTGGTCCTTTTTTGTAAAAATGGGGCTTCCGTATAGACACGCGCATCCTCTGGCCAGAATATTCGGCATCCCGCTGAAGATCGATGAAGCAACATCCTCTCTGGCGTGCAGCGCTAACAAACGTAGCACATCGCGCTCCAAAGCTAAGCCTTCCAGTTGGTTGATCCGTATTAGAAGCTCCGGGCCAAACAAAAGTGTCAGCTCATGGTCGACGCCCTCTTCGTCGTCAGGACTATGCACCAACGACAAACTGCGCTCACACCATGCAGTAATTGCCCTCAGCTTTCCGACTTTCGGCTCAGCCATGCGGCTGCTGCCTTTAAGGGCCGCAATGAAGGGCTGAAGCCCCTGTGGGTGGGCTTTTCGGGATCGAACTGCCAACACGACCGAACCACCAGCTGTAAATGACCGTGGAGAGAGCCAGTTTGATAATGTACGGCTTTCTTTCCGATCGTGCGTAATTCTGTCCTGATAGAGCAAAAGCACCTCCGGCATCGAAAACCGATGAGGGATAGCGGCGACGATATAGATATCCGCATTGTTCAAGGCGTCAAGTAGAGGCTTGAGCAACCCTTGTGCCATGGCATCAGGTGTTACCGTGATTAAGCCTAGTTCAGTATTAGGCATAGTAAAAATCCCTCTTACTATAAATTTCGGCGGATGTGCTGGGAAATAGATCGGCACAACTCAAACGCCTCTTGCGGATCGATGTCATCGACGATCGAGTATAAAAACCTACGCGCCTGAGTCAACGCATCGTGGGTCATGTTCAAGCCATATTTTTTTGCAAAGCCATATATCGGAATATCCGCAGCACGGTCTGCTAGACGCACCGCGTCTAGGGTTTCCTGAAAAGATTTTCGCCATATTTTAAAATCTCTATCTGAGTTGAATCCCATATCGGTCAGAGTAGCTAGCAAGGTATGGAACTGCTTCTCGTCATCCAGAGGGACCTCTACTGAGAAAAAGTCCTGCAAGGCCTTAAAGTGAGAAATACTTGAAAAATGGTCTGCAATGATGATATCCAATGCGTATTCAACAGCACTATGGTGGAAATCAAGCAGCTTCTTCTTATTCCAGCTCTCAGGGAGAGCCGCACTATCTAAAAGTAGATTAGAGGATTTAAGTTCAGCATAAAACCCTAAATAATTTCGTGCTGAAAGCCCCATCTTGCTATAGGCCCAACCACATTTTCTTTTTTCCAGGCTAGACCAATCATACCCGTAATGAATAATCCAGTCAGCAATCAAATGGGTTTTTATTTGCCGAAACAGCGGATCCGCTTTCAGTGCACTCATACCCTCAGAGCTTGGATTTAAAATAAGTTGATAGGCCCAGTCATGGCAGTGAAAAATGTTCGGAATGAGCATCGTCAAAAATTTTTGGGTATAAATATCCGTCGATGAAAACTCTCCACTGAGTTCTGCAACATAACAATGTCCTAGCGTATCCATGGGCGTTCCTATATACGATTGGCCAATGTACGAGAGTGGACAAACTCGATGCACTCACCCAGCATAGATGTCATATCTTGATCAGATATCTGCTCCAATCCACGATCGATACAATCTCCAAGAAGCATTAATGAATGAGGGCAATGAGTCAGTCCAAACTTCTTCAGGCCTGCGAATAAAACCCAATCAGCGGTACAGTCAGCGCGGTCAACTCGCTCCTTAAAGCTTTTTAGGTCACTGCAAAATATATCGCTGGTCATATCAAATTCGTCAGCAATAAACCCTAGATGTTTAGACAGTTGTTCTGTATCTATCGCATTGACCCCTTCCTTAGTCAAGTGAAAATAATGTTCCACCGATTGCGTCCGGGAAATCCAAGTATCAATCGAATACTCGACCATCGTATGGGAAAAGCCCCGATAGGAGTCCCTCTCGAGAGCCGGATTCCGCAACCCATTACTTTCGGCACTCGAGAAGAAATCGTCATACATCTTGGCAAAGATGCCCATTTTTCTGTAAGCCCAGCCTTTTCGGGTCCGCTCTTGTCTTGGGCCATAATGAACCCACCAATCGGCTAATAGATGCGAGACTACAAGTTCTTGGCTTTCAGATCTTCGACGTGGAATAAAACATTGTTGATAACCGACGTCATGGCCACGCGCGTAATCCGGGAACGTAATATAGCCAACAGCATCGCCGTATATTTTTCGACTTTCCCAGAGCCCGCAGGCATCTGAAATAAAGCAATGTCCGGTTATGTACATAGTCTACTCCTGAACGAGCTCAAGGCTGCCAAATTCAGAGCCGATAGCCAAGCCCTTGTCTGCACGCCATCGTGGATTATAAATAGTACTTAAATAAGAGCGACCACCATCTGGGAGCAATACGAGAATACGGCTTTTAGTCCCTTTATTATTGGCGAGGTATTTTCTGGCAGCGGCCAGAATCGTCCCGGACGAGCCGCCTACAAATAGCCCTTCTTTCTGAAAGAAATCGACGGCTGACTCTACGGACTCAGCATCTGAAACCAGTATTGTTTCATCGATCAGGGATAAGTCCGCTATATCGGGTCGGAAATCCCCACCGACTCCCTCGATCCAGTAGGGTGCTGCGTCCACCTGCTCTTGCTGGAAGTGATTGACATGCGTGCTGCCTAGCGGGTCGGCAAGCACCACCCGCAGTCCCCTATTGCGCTCTTTTAGGTACGTAGCAACCCCGGTCAATGTACCTCCGGTTCCCAATCCACAAATCAGCACGTCGAGTTGGTCGCCGAAAGCATCCCAGATTTCGGGCCCCGTCGAACGATAGTGTGCTTCGACATTCGCCTGATTGCTGAACTGATCGCAAAACCATCCGTTAGATAGACTTTGAGCAATTTGTTTGGCGACATTCATAAAGTGGTGGGGAGAGGAAGGGGCTACCGCATACGGACAGATCACAACCTTCGCGCCGTAAGTGCGTAACAAATTGATCTTCTCGGCACTCATCTTGCTGCTCATGACGGCAATCAACGGATGGTTGTAGTGTGAGGCCGCCATTGCGAGGCCCATTGCGGTATTACCAGCAGTCGCCTCGACAATGACACCTCCTTTCGGCAAGGCACCGCTAGCACGTGCACACTCAACCATGTGAAACCCGATGCGGTCCTTGATTGATCCGCCAGGGTTGAGGAACTCACATTTGGCGTACAAGTTGGAATCCTTCGAACCGCTAAATTTTTTAAGCTTAAGAATTGGCGTGCGCCCCACCATACTCTTCAGATCCGAAAAGATATCCATGTTTACTCTCCGATGATCGCTGCCATTTCTTTTATCGTAATTGTCGACTTGTAATCTTCATTTATAATGCCTAAGTCATGAAGTCGATCAATCGCTTCAACCCGTGCTACCTCCTGCACCTTGTCGAATGAGGTACATTGCCAAAGCGCTATTCGTTTTAGCCATTCTCGACCTACTTTGACATGCATCAGCTCATCGGCATTGGTAAAATCGAGAGCATTAGCGGAGAGCTCGTCTCCCGACGCCTTTGCCTCGAGCGCAAAACGACGCAGGCTAGCGACTTGCTGAAGCTCTCCGAAAATGTTTATCTGGGCAAACGCTGTATAGGGTTGCATGGTTGTTCGCACATCGATACCAATCGTGCTGCAAGGAACGCAGAAAGGATCATAACCAACGCCGCTCAACCACTGATGGCCCATTTCAGAGTGACGTGCCTCGTCGGAAACCAACCGAGCCAGAAAAAGTTCGAACTCAAAGTTGCTACCTCGTAAATCGAATAGCACATTGGCAAATGTTTCGATGGCGTCAAGCTCGTCCCGTTGCGTGCGAAATGTATCCATGAATTTCATCTTTCTCTGGCTCTTCGCGGATTCCAAGCTAGGAAGATCTTCTGTTGAATAGTTTCGGCTGTTTGCAAACACTTTAAGCCTAGGGTCGCGCTGCGCCTTACGTTGGCGTACCGTTGACACGCCTTCAGTCTCCGCATCCTTCGATTGGGGGCCATCGCGCAACTCGCAAATTATCAAGTCTCTAATTTGCGAGGAAAACTTTTTAATCCAAGCGAAAGATGCACCGTTGTCTGCATAACGACATGAACCTTGAAACCATGTGCGCGCGTCGTCGAGAAAGCTGTTCGTTTCTGTCAACAAGCGGCGGGATGGCATGTCAAGAATAGGATCGCTAAAGCTAAGGTATTCGCTGATCTTGCACTGAATTAGCTGAAAATAGCCGAGATAGATTACACTGACAAACACCAGATCTGAATCTGCTTCAAGGGTAGCAGTGCACGAAGCAAAACCAGAGATATCCTGCCAGTCTTCAATCTTGGACTTCTCGACCCTAAGCTCGGTTAATCTTGTACGAATTTTATCAACCGCCAAGGAGCAACTATAAAGATGATGAGCCGTTTCAATTTCCAACTCGTAGGAACGAATTGCCACTAGCGAGCCGGCAATAATATGACTAGCTCGCCTGAGTAGCGTTAAAATATTAAGGAGATTTTCCGTAGCTTGAGCGACGCTGTATTCAGCATGCATACAACGTCCGGATTTCTCGAAGGCAATCTGAAAAGATTCAGAAGATAACTCCGCGAGCATCTCATTTATAGTTATTGCGTTAACTTCGTGACGCACATTATATGATTTCACAAGACACCTCTCTTATTGATTCCACGAGTCGTCCGGCGAGACACATTGCAGCATTCCGTGATTCCAGTCCGACCGAGATCCTAATGTATAAGGGTGCATCGGGCTGGTTCAGTTGACTCCCCTCGTAACAACGAATTGAAGTTCTCCTCCAGCCGAAGCCAGAGCGAATATCAACACTCCCTCCTCGGCGTAGGCTGAAATCCCTCCAGCTATTGACCACCGCACGATGGCGCTCAACTAACTCGGGCGCGAAATTATCTCGGCCGGCACTCGACCTGAGCGCTAAGAAAATCAGACAACCATTAATGTCTGACTCATGGGAGGAGTCATCAAGATAATCACGGCCTAAAACTCGAAATAGTGAGAGCGACGACTTCACCTGAGCTAACTCATTTGCAAACAATCGCACGTTTCTCCTGTGAATCTCCATTCGGTAACCTACGCAAGCTATATCTGAATGACGGATAAAATTGAACGCTCGCTCCTGTAGATTTTGACCTGAAAACCTAGCGATCTTGCGACAGACATTGATGTTTGAGGCCTGACCAAAAATCAACCCAGCGCTAATGCTATTAGTCACAAACTTTGAAAGACTTGCCAAGTAAATCACGTCGCCAGGGTATTTTAGTGAAATAGCCTCACTAGGAAAACCAACAATAGTTTGATCGCAAATCATAATCGGCACGTTCGCGCCGAAGTCCACTTGAGAGAAATCAGGAAGTAACGCTGGTGTCGGGCAGTTTGTCGCAACTTCCACCATTAATAACTTTGGCGATAAGTCTTTTAACGCATCTTCAAAGGCAGATATATTCAAGAAGTCAATGCTATGAACCTGACAGCCGGTCACACCTGAAAAGTGCTCCAGCACCTCATTGGTTTCAAAGTAGGAGCTTTTACCTACTAGCACGTGATCTGAAGACTTCAATCCAATAGCGCTCATGGCCACTGATATAGCCGACATCCCGCTATTGAGTAGGAGGGCAGATTGCACATTTAATTCATCTGCGAAAGTTGATTCGAGGCGCCGTCGCGAACCATGCTCGTATATGTCCCAGATAGTATTTTCGCTTTTACCGCACTCCTGGTCCCGGACGTCTTGCCAGTATTCCGCCATGGAGGAATAACAAGTCGCAATGGTTGCCTGCGCATTTAGGGCATTGGCATAGGCAGCTGCAGCTTTTTCGTACTCTGCCCAAAGCATTTCCTCGTCAGAAAGATCGACGACAGTGGCTTGCCTTTGTTCACCCCAATATTTATCGTAAATGCTGCGCATGTGCTCATTCAATGCGAGCAATAATGATGAGTTCTGCGCGAGGCATACACGGGGTTCTCGTAGCTCTGCAATCATCAGACGATAAAGTTCCGACAAATAAGTTATGCTAATATCCTTGCTCATGCATACATCCGGCGATTAGTTAACGAATGGAAGGGTCGCCCAATTTGGCACGAATCTCGTTCTTAATTTTTTTGTAGTCCATCTCACCGACCAGTGGATCGAAATCATAAGGAAATACTTTATTCAAATGGCTATAGTGCACCACTACTGCCTCGACATTTTCTACTTCTAATTTCTTGAATATATCAGCGCTAATATACCCCGCCACATGGAGTGGAATATTTTTGCTGGCGGCAATCTTGATGCAATGCCTCAACAAAGTCATGACCGAACCCGGAACTTCATCAGCTGACAATCTATCTCGGGCAACGCCCAAACAAAGGCTACGCAAGTCGTTCAGGCCTACAACAAATAATTGGGCAGAAGTAAATTCTGCTAGATCAAGTGCCATTGCGGGTGTTTCGATCATTGCACCTATTTTGTTGGGAAATCCTAACTCTCGTATGCGCGCGGCAAGCGCTTCGAACTGAGCGACCGATGTGACATAAGAAATAATCACATGTACATTAGGATTCTGTTTTGCGCATTCGATCAGCATAGTCACTTCAAGGTCGAACGTTTGCGGTATCTCCAAGGCCCGCCCTGCTCCGCGTAGCCCCATCATCGGACTCTTTTCGTATAGCGCGATATCGCATCCTTCAAAAGTATTCACTTCACTGCTTTCCATATCGATAATTCGATACCAAATCTCTTTATCTTTTGTATGCTCACCCAGAGCAGAAATGTAGCTTCGAATTTTTTCTCGCACCCTTTGACAAGTAATATAATCACCAAATAATCGACACAGGTATTCTCCACGAATAAGCCCAATGCCTGCCATCTGTGAAATAACGTGCTGATCGACCAATTCGCCGTTCAATCCTAAATAGCGCTCAGTCATTTACTCGCAACCATGACCGTGTGTGAAAGAGGAATGCCTGGGACTTGAGTGGATCGCTCAACGACGTCTACGCGGCTGAACCCGAACTCGTAAAAAATTACGGTCCATTCCTCTTCGCGTAAATGCGCACCCGGCGAACCGAGGCTTGTTTGATTTAGGCATGTATTGAAAAACAGATCAACAAAGACCTGGTACTCGGCGTCGTATACCTCGTCAATGCAGTTCTCAATGATTACTAACTTTTTTTGCGTCTTATCTGCGGCTGCGCGAATTAAGTCTCGCGGGAACAGCTCATGATGCAGTACAGTGGACAGCACGATCGTATCGGGATCGAGACCTTCGAGGCTAGCGTCCGCTGAGCCAAAAGGGAGAATTCTATTAAACCAAGGCCGCCATGGGTTGAGCACGTCCTTCTGGCGCTCCACCAAATATGTTGGTTGCCCTGTCCTCTTTTCTAACTCGATCGCCAATGCGCCATCACCACAAAGCAGATCCATCGTCACCCCTTCTACGTAAGGAGCAATCAGTCTGGCGAGATACGTAGAGCGAGCATTATTCAGGACCTCGTTCCAACTATCACGTAGCCCGGTTTTATGAAGTTCGTCGCGAAGGTGCGACAACGCAACTTGCGGAGATTGCGCAAAGCGGAAAAAAAACTCGTTCTCGACTCTGTTCAGAACACAGTCAGGAGCGCCCAAGGTTTTCAATATGGGAAAAAACCGCTCGCTAATTTTCGCCTCTAGACTTGAACAGACACTTTTCCTGAGACAATTATCCATCGAGTTCACCTATCATACTTTGGGCTAAGGAAACTCCTTTGAGCAGCTTTTTTTCGACAAAAACTTTCAAGCTTTCAGATGAAACGTCTTCAGGTATCTGTACAGACAAGTAGAACGATAGAAACTCCGGAACGTCCATTGCTCTCAACTTGGGCAAACGCCATTTCCATCTGTCACAGCTAGCTTTGCCGAGAAAAATCTGTGCATCTGCCAAACTGTTCAGGAAATAACATAATTTTAAGTACGCACTTTCGTTGTCATTAGCCTTTAGGCTTCGTTTAGTACCCTTAACAAAGTCCTCGCTCTCCATGAGATGAAAGAGAGCATTCCATGAGAAGAATGCGTTCTCATCAAAACGAGCTTTTATCGAGACGAAACCCGACTCATTAAAAAAGGGCTCGCCGATTCTGAATCGGTGTAATATCTCAACGGCCTTGTCGCGAGGCACATGGCCTAATGAGCGATAATTCTCATGAAGAGATTGACGGTTGATTGGCTTGAGGCAATCCAGAGAGTCAAACAGCTTTAGTAAATTATCCTTATCATGGAATTCAACATCAAATGACACACCCTCGACGCTGATGTATTGAATGCCAAAATTATAATTATACTGGTCATTTTTCCTTTCACTATCAAAATCCGCAGCTCGTCGCCTCAGTGAATCTGCAGTTGTTAATATATAGATATCAAAGTCGGAATCCTGGTCACCGAGCCCGTCGAATAGAGATCCGCTGGCATAACCAATATCATCCGGCGCCAATTCGAGCACGTGGCTCAATTGCTCGATAGCATGTTTTATTTTTGGATTTTGAAAAAGTTCATGGATCATGCTGAACTTCCTTCTCTGGGCTTATTCAAGCCTGTGGCCGATTTCATCAGGCTCAGTTGTTGGCGATTTTTCTCGGACACGTCTTTCCCCTTTCCCGCCCGATGTAGCGTTCCAAAAAAACCGGCCCAATCGCTCTCGGAAAACGAACCGAAGGCATCAATGGCGTTCGATTGGCAAGCGGAAGCTTCATATAGGCGGGCATCCACCGGCACGCATTGAATTAGCGGAGTATGAGTGCGAAAAATTATAGGCTCATTCTCTTTACGCAGCTTTATGACGGTAATAAGCGGGCCATGCCACTTTTCACTTTCGATGACTCCCTCTATAACCTCATACGTGTTTTTTTGGAGGTGGTTTATCGGACCTCTTATTTGCAACGCAATATTCTTTGGGCTCCTCACTGAATAACCCAGCCAGATCTGAATGCAGCGTTCTTCTGGTAACGCTGTTAAAAATGGAGGCGAAGCGCCTTGATGTTCAGGCACTCTGGAATCAACAAGATTAGCCATGCCGGGAAGTTGCGCACTTTCCAGGATATACCACTCAGCTAAAGCACCATAGCTCCAAAGAATTCTATCGTCCTTAAGAAGGACCGCAAAATCCATAGGGGGATAAAACAACCATCCTATTTTGGATGCCATTTTTACGGGACGGCAGTACCGCAGCGCTCTTGCACTAAGGGCATGCTCGGCGAATCCAGCCTTAAGAGGATCTGGGGCATCGGGATAAATCCTACAAAGATCAAATTGTGGCATTTCATCTCCCCGCAGGCGTTAAGATACAGGCAATGTGTCTCCCTTTCCGAAGAAAGGGAGACACCCCGATTTTATTTAACTTTGTCGGCAATGCCGCCGCCGCCACCTACGGAAACATAGCGCTTGTCCGCTACATCCGATGGTACGACGAGGTTAGTTACAACACTCTCGCCAAATGGGGTTTTGACGAGTTCATGGGCTTCAGCTTTCGCATTTTCAACACGGTTTCCAGCTGTATTCTCAGTCATGATTTTACTCCTGAATGTTACTTGATTTGGTTTCCGACAGGCATATTGCTTGCTGCCGATCTGAAATCTAGCCAAGTTAAAAGAGATGTCAAATAAAAATTTACTTGTGGAACACAACTGCTGATCTTGCTCACTCGCCTGGGTTTACAAGTTCTTGATTTTTGCTCTTTTTTTCAAGGTGACGGTATATATAGCGTCAGAGTGCCAGCACATGAAATTCCAGAGTGCTATTACTACTGACTTCAGAGTGCCAGTACGTATGATTTCAGATTGCTAGTACATTGCTAGTACATGTAATTTAGGACTGAATACATAAAAAATTTGACCACGATCTTTTCCTCGTCTACCTTTTTTAGCGAAGGAAGAGTGGGCCAATTGGGTTAGTTTTTATAACGGCCTGCGATGCACCTTTCAGATCGGTCAGATCAATTGTTGTGGCGCGCTTCGTAGGTATCTCAGGTATCAAGCACTACTTGGAGCAACGAACATGAGGTCTAGATGTGACTGCCCACGCACCTTCCATCAATGGCGGCATGACGCTCTTCTGCAGCCTCTAATGAGCTTTGCGACTGCCTTTGATGACACGGATACACTTCCAATGCATCCTATCATTCGAGAATTTCAAACTCGTCGGCTTGCAGCTGAACTCCGACCCCATCAGATGCTTTTTTCAAGGTCTTACCACTCAGAGCACTCTCCATCATCACGATCATCAATCTCACTCGAACGATCAGCCAGCTGGCTGGGGATGGATACAAATTATTGTGGATGTCATGTGCTTTAACCAGATTTCTTATCCCCCCGGTGTAAATATTTATTAAGTGAGCTTGAAATGTGCGCTCTGAGAACAGGCCTACTAGGTAAAGAGCAATTCGCTGCGATGAGTGTGTATGCATACCCGGGCTTACCAGGTGTTTAGTATCCGGAAAGATAAGATATATGATTTCCCAGCAGGGGTTATACACTTATGAACAAAAAGAACCACCTCTACGCCTATGCTTTTTTTTCTCGTGCCAGTGGACAAATCATTGGCGCGTATTTCGTACTTTATCTCTCCCATGTCACGCAGAGTAGCCTGGTCATTTCACTGCTGCTGGCCCTGCCCATCTTGGTTCAGTTAACGGTGGGCAATCTGCTCGGCGCGCTGACAAAACGATTAGGCGCAGCACACACATGTAGTTCCGGAATGTTTTTCCATGCGTTGAGTTATTTGGTTCTGGTGTCGACACCCTCGCTTTTTCTGACGACTACAAGTCGCCTGTTGACTGGCGCCGGTAGCTCATTAGGCCGGACTGTAGATTTATTGATTACCAGCATCAGCCGTAATCTCGACTTGGCAGTAGAGATGTCCAAGTATAATGCAGCACGGTCTTTTGGTGCTTGCCTTGCACCAGTATTGGGTTCTGCAATCACTTTGGCGCTTCCCATAGAACCTCTTGGCTACCGTGTTATTTTTGCATGTTCTACTCTATTCTGTCTTGTTTCGCTATTTTTTTTGATCTCCTTCATTTCCGCGAACAGTTATCAGATTGCCCTAGATGCTGGGGAAAATAGTCATGAAGATGTTCGTAAATGGCGGCTTTCCGAACGAATTTTCTTCAGTAATAGTTCCTTTTACCTGATTCTTGTGTTAATGCTTATAATTATTGTTAATGAAGGTTTTTATCGGACTTTTCCGTTATGGCTGAAGGATATACCTGGGTGGAAGGATGAGTATTTCGGCGCCTTTGGCGCAGCACGCGCGCTATTGAGTATAGGGTTTCTCTTCTGGATTTCGCCAGCGATTAACGCACGCTACAAGCAGTACCTCAACCAACTAAACATCGCCGCAATCGTGTTACTTCTACTAACGTTTTTCATGATGCAAGGCTCAAGCGCCGTTGTAATTACTATATCGATTACTCTAAACTCCCTTCTCTTTGCTTTCGTAACCAACAACCTTTACTCGTCGTTTCTGACCTCAATTCCCAGCAGTGGGCGTGGGCCTGTGTTCTCAACCTATCTAAGCCTAAGCATGCTTGCCCAAGCGTCAGGCCCGTTTTTTGTCAGCGGGCTTGTGCCCGATAAAAGTCTGATTCCCTTGGTCTCCTCTCTGATCACTATGTTGACATTGATCTGTTCGTTCAGATTAATGTATGTACGGAAGTCGGAGGATGATTATGGACGGTAATCTTAGCTCGATGCTCGTTCGTCACCTTGAGTGCACCCCTAAGGCGGACCTTCTGATCAGATCGTCGCCATTGACAGGAAAAACCGAAGCCGTAGATGCAGCGCGTAACTGGGCTACTTCAAATCCACAAATCGACGTGGTTAGCCTGTCGGCACACCATAAATCATTTGCCCTGATACACAGCCAAATACGGCGCACTGCTGAGCGCGTCAAAAAACGACATACAATTTTCGTGATCGATGACGTTCATTTGCTGAACGCGAGTCAGCTTGGACGCATATCGCTGATTTCTAAAAAGGCTTTTCATGTCAGCATCATCGGGCTCGGCCTGCCCATCGAGCCTCTTACCGATATTTCTAGATCTTGCATCCTTTTCGATTTGATTAATGAGTATAGGTCATCGTGCGGATTAATGACTCAACAAAGGCTGCCCTCACTCGATCAGTTAGCTCTACGTCATACTCACTATATGGCTCGCCAGCTGGAAATGACTCATTGTGGAGAGCATGGTCTGACTCCGGTCGATCGAGTTTTGCAGGTCTTGCCCGAGGCGAAACATGTCCGAGAATGTATCGCCAGAGGACTGGGTGCGCCTTGCGAGATATTGGAGCGTTGGCTGGGTAGCCTTAATCATTACAACAATATCCGTGTGGCCGAGACCAATGCTTGTGGTCTGGCTCAGGTTTGGCGTTGGACAGTTTCTTTCGAGAGCGGGTCACCGAAAGTCACTGCCCATGTATTCGTTACTTACATCACATGTTCAATAGGAGAATGAGTCAATGCATCAGCAGACCGATGTGACAGGGATGACTATGTTGCGTGCATACATTGAGATGGAGCCCTTCAGTGGTTCACTTGCCGAGCCGGATGAGACTTACTTTCACCGCACACGTGTGGAAGGGGTACACGCACTTCTGACAGGCAACACCACAAGTGCCTCCGAACTGGCGGACAGTATTTGGGCTAGGCAGAAACAGGCGACGGAGTTATTGTCCCGCATCTCCGAAGAAAAGGGGCTGCCACTCATCTTGACCAAGGGCGCCTATTACACCCTTGGCGTACATCAAAATCATGTTATGGGCCGACGTGGAGACATTGACGTTTACATCGATCGAGAGCACTGGCCGGTTTGGCAGTCAGCTTTGGCTGAGTTCGGTTATGAAGAAAGTAAAATGGATACGCACACTGGCCAGTTAATCGCTCTGACCGACGCAGAACGCGCGATGGCGTACGCCCGAGACACTGTCCAAATTGCGAAAGTAGCGAAAGCGTTTTCGTTCACGCCGGACCAAGCACTTCTGAATTACAGGAATCAGCATACCAACGCATATATTCACCCGACGTTTGTAAGTCCGACTTACTCTAATATAATCGTGGCCATAAACTTTCACCACTCTTTAGTCGCCGGTCTACCCGCCCAACGTTTTTTCAGTGAGTCGAAGGTGCCGCACAGCAATCTCCATTGTTTAAGACCTGCCGATGCACTTTGGCATAGCATATTACTATACTATCTGGACGTATCGTTGAAACTTTCTACCAAGCTCACCCCCCTATTTGATATCGCGAAACTAGCCAAAGAGTCGAATATCGACTGGGATGCTTTTCAGGCAATGATTAGGGAACTCGATATCTACAAACCATTCTTCTACACGATGGCCAGCATTAATCTGATATGTAGCACTCAAGTTTTCCCACAGTTCATAATACGCTCACTCGGCGACCAAGCTTCTCGCCGTTTCGATTATGGCTATCAAATCCATAAGTTGTTTTACGTTCCTGAATCCGAGCCGCAGTTTACGACTAGGACGTGACCTTGAATTATTCTGCGGTTCCTTTCGGAAAATCAGGTCCGGCTCGCGAGTCGCTCGTTCAACTTATAAAAGGCCGCGGCTTTTTCAACGTGCGCTGGGTTTTTGACCGGAGTTGCAGGGTCGTTATGCAATACATCGGCAACCGAGTCAGCACATCCTTTAGATAAGCGTACGGATCATTAGATTTCATGGTAAGTGTCTGCACAACACACCTTTGGGTTAGCATACGGGATGCTTCATCGTGTATCACCTAATCCAGCACCGTTTGAATAAGATTGCGAGGCGTCATGGCAGCACACCATTTCCCCTTTGCAGTTGCTTAGGCTCTGTCGCTTGGGACGTAAGCGTCCAGCAAAATACCTTCCCAACGCCTGCGTAGCGGACATGAGTGCATAGCTAAATAAAGGCGTCATCTGTCGACCGAAGGCGACTGGACTACCAATCGCCGAGGGTAGATTTTTCGCATATGCAGCTAGCGAAGCGCACGACATTCAAGATCCTTGAGGTCGGTATGATCTACCAACTGCTTGCGCATAGGCACGCATGCCAATTGGTGCTCGTAGGGAGAGTTGTAAATAGCTTGGGCGCTTGCGGTGAAGCCACAGCGCTGATAACAATTTTTAGCATTCAGCGTGGCTTCAAGGTGGATCTTAGCAACACCCGCCTTTCGTGCTAGATGCTCAAGATGAGTGACCATCTTTTTACCTATGCCTTGCCCCATGAACTTTGGTAACACGAAGACTGCCTCCAGCTCCCCGCTCTGGAGATTTAGAAGTCACGATATTTCCTGACTCTAACTTCCAATACTCTTCGCTATCGGTCTCAATTACATCCAAGACCTGCCCTTCAACCACGTCAATTAGAATAATACCTGATTGCTGAGACACAACGATAAATGAGGGCACATCAGCATCACTAGCCGGACCAAGCGTGGTGAGTTCATACCCCAAATATCCGGTATGATTCACGAGGGCCTTTTTTATTACATCTGCGACCTGAAAGTGGAATGGCCGGTTCTCAATCGCTAATGAGCCAGATAAGAAAGAGAATTTTTTCCATGATTTCCTACTCATCTCGAGATTTTCTGTTTGCCAGCAACGGCCACGAGAGGTTGTCGGCAGTTCGTAGTAGCCTACGTGGACTAAGCGTAGGACGATTTCATGCGTGATGATAGGCCTTTGACGTCCAAAGGGGTCTTAGGACTAAGGAATCGATCGTAGAACACGCTTTGATGTCAGGTTGCTCTTATAGGCCACTGTGGCTGTGGCCATCGATGGTGATTGCTTCCTGACCACTCGCTAACTGAACAGCTCCAATGACTTGAATGAATCATCAAAACTATAGCTGTTCGACGCGACACACTCGGTACATCTACGGTACGCTGACCAGCTACTGCATATTTAGCTAAACTATGCTAGACACCACGTACGACAGGGCCTCCAGCTATGCCAACCTACGTTCAGCTACGAACGATTTATCTAGGTATACACGGTCGCTCAGCAACTCATAATCCTTTGGTCCACGGTTCGAGTCCGTGTGGGCCCACCATACTCAGAGCCGCGCATTGCGCGGCTTTGGTGTTTCTGGTGAGGCCCTCTCAGATACAGCCCTGTAGTGGTCTAGTGATTCCGGACACTCAATCAGGCGAGAATATCGCCAGATAGAAGTGTCTGATTACCACTACAGTCGCCTGCATGACAGGGGCAGGTCCGCTTTTGCGCTCTCCCCTATCGCGGCCTCTCCCGGTGCGGTTCAGGTTCAAGCCCGCTTGGGCAACTTCCAGTTAGGCCGGATGAAGTGGCAGGTATAACCGTTCGGTATCCGCTCCAGATAATCCTGATGCTCCGGCTCCGCCTCCCAGAACTCTCTGGCGGGCTCGATTTGCGTGACCACACGCCCCGGCCACAGCTTGGAGGCGTCCACGTCAGCTGCGGTATCTTCGGCAATATCCCTTTGCTGTTCACTCAGGTAGTAAATCGCCGAACGATAGCTTGGCCCAAGATCATTGCCCTGCCGGTTAGGCGTGCTCGGATCATGGATCTGGAAAAAGAACTCAAGAATCTGCCGGTAGCTGATCACCGCCGGGTCAAACACGATCTCAATCGCTTCGGCATGATTGCCGTGGTTGCGGTAGGTGGCGTTCGGTACGTCACCACCGGTGTAGCCGACTCGCGTATGCAGCACGCCGGGGTAGCGTCGCAACAAATCTTGCATGCCCCAGAAGCAGCCGCCGGCAAGGATGGCGGTTTCGGTTGGGTTGGTCATGGTCTGTCCTTGCGGTTTATGGAGACAGGGATAGTTATGGGGTGATGCCGGGCAATACCAAGCCGGATGCAGTAAAAAACAGGATCGTGTTGCGGAACGAGTAAACGTCCTACAGAAGCCTTGGCGCCTTGCTCCGTTGCCTGCAGTTGCGTCAGAATCCGCTGGCTTGAGCGCTTGAGTCAGCGTTTCCAAGGTGGCTCGGTCGCTGACAACTCAGTGATCGGGTTTAGTTGACCCACTGCACACCTGCCAACCAAACAACTATAAGCCCACCCCCGCGAAACCTCCCCACTCATCGACCCTCTCAATCACCCGATCAAAACATCCGATTAGCCATCTTCCGAAACATTCCGTAACGTTGTTTCCCGGTGCGACAGATGCGCGCACCGCTTGAGCTTTTATTCCCCATGCTCAGCCCACGACCACGCACGAGCCCACCATGTCTTTGAACACCCCGCAGCAAATCGCTGAAATCGCCGTCGAAAGCGGCGTCAAGAAGGCCCACTTGGGCCTGTCGTCGTTGATGATCCTGGGCTTTCTGGCAGGGGCTTTCATTGCCCTCGGGTTTCTTCTCGATATTCATGTCAGCACCATGATCCCTCACGAGTGGGCGTCGCTGGGCAATCTGCTTGGCGCTGTGGTGTTCCCGGTCGGGCTGATTCTGGTGGTGCTGGCTGGCGGTGAGTTGCTCACCGGCAACATGATGAGCCTGCCCATGGCGCTGTTCGCCGGGCGTATCGGTCTGGGTCAGTTGGTGCGTAACTGGGTGCTGGTGACGCTGGCCAACCTGATCGGTGCGCTGTTCGTCGCCTATTGTTTCGGCCATGTGGTGGGGCTGACTGAAGGCGCCTTCATGGCCAAGACTGTGGCCATCGCCAATGCCAAGGTCGGGGCCAGCTTCGAACAGGCCTTCATCTCGGGTATTGGCTGCAATTGGCTGGTGTGCCTGGCGGTGTGGCTCAGCTACGCGAGCAAGGACGTGATCGGTAAAGTGGTCGGCATGTGGTTTCCGGTGATGGCATTCGTCGCGATCGGCTTTCAGCACATTGTCGCCAACATGTTCGTCATTCCTGCAGCGATCTTCGCTGGCGCCTTGAGTTGGGCGCAGTTCGGCGAGAATTTCGTTCCGGTATTTTTGGGTAACGCAGTGGGCGGCGCGGTGTTCGTCGGCCTGGCCTATCATTTGGCCTTTTCCAATGCGGCAACCCGACCGGCTGAGCTGTCCAGGACCAGCGGCGCGCAAACACCGGAATAATCCGGTCCAACGCCATACAGACGATGCGGCGATAAGAGATGACGACCGCAGAGCGAAAAGCTCTGCGGGGGTGAGTGTCAATACGGCTCAACAGCCACAAACCCTAATAGCGGAGAGCACCGCCTGAGCTCAGAGTACGATCAATCAAGGTGCCGTGCGCCGCTGAGTCGATTGCGCGTATCGGATTACACGCGCGTCAAAGCACACGCCACAATGTCTCCCGCGTTGCAGGACTGAACGTCATCGATTGACGATCCACGACACGCCTCAGCCCTTCGCCAATTTCAATGTCCGGCATAAGACCAAAGCCGTGTTTCCTGAACCACGGCCCGTTCCACAGCGGCTCGCGGAAGGTCGTCAGGCTCACGGCCTGAACCCGAAGGGCCTGCGCATGCGTCACAACGGAGGACAGCAGAGTCTTACCCACGCCACTGCCTGAAGCACGAGGAACGACGGAGATATTGTCCAGATACAACAAACCATCGAGTGGCCGCATGGCGGCGTACCCGATGACCTCATGAGTGTTCTGGTCAACAGCAACGACAACGCGGCAGGCTTCGAATCTGTCTGCACTCAGCGGAGGGAGGTCGGCGACATGTGCCAGAGAGGAAATGGTTTTATAGCGATCACGGGCCAGCGCCGAGAGGCGCCTCAAGTCCGGTAGATCGCTATCTTTCGACAGGCGCAGGTCGAACGCCACCGAGCCTCTCATGCTAATTACCGTAACGGCTCAGGAAAATAGCCGCCCGTTTTGTTACCACGGGCAAAGAGCTCAGATCGATGGTTTCGTTTTCACTGTGCGCACCTTCACCCCAGGCACCTAGCCCGTCCAGGCTTGCGGTTACATAGTTGTTCACATAGGAAATGTCAGCTCCGCCTCTTTCCGCTGACGGTGCCGATTTCAGAACAGGCCCGTCGAGATCCTGGCTGACCTGGCTGTAGGCTTCCAGTAGCTTGTGATTGCTCTCACGATCAGCCATGACCGGCATGATGGCTTTGATTTTCACATCGCTGTTGGTCAGAGGCAGCGGGTAACTGGCTATTTCTTTCAGCTGGTTTTCCGCGGAGACTCTCTGAGCCTCACTGCTGAACCGCAAATCGCCATGCACAGAAGAAATCCGGGCAACCGTTGTCTTTCTTCCAGAAGCAGTACCTTGTCCACTGGCGACATCTTCGACCGCTGTAGAGCCACCCAGAATGAGTCCCGGATTGATGGTCAGGCCTTGCTCATTCGAAAGCTTCCGACGAATCTCATCAAGCACTCGAGCCGACTCATACACTGCCCCGAAACCGGTTTCAGGCTGAAAAATAGTCGCTGAATGTTTGTCTACGCCGGTGCTGGTCAAAAACCACTCGCTCAATCCCCTGCGCTCGGTGATCAACTGGTTGGGCGACAAGGCGAATTCGAAACCCAGCGCAATGTCGCTTCTTTTGGCTTCGGCGATCAGCCATTCTCTGGAGATCTCCGTCGGTTTGGCCGCCAGCTCTTCATCACCGATCAGGACCACCGAGATATTCATGTTCTCCAGCGCGCCGGTGTGTTTCAGCGCCTGCAAGGCGTAGAGCATCGTGACCATGCCGCCTTTGTCATCGATGACGCCAGGGCCCTTGGCTTTTTTACCGCCCTCAAGGTAGGTGAATTTCTGGAAACTGCTTGTTTCAGGAAAAACCGTGTCCAGATGGCCTATCAGTAGAATTCGTTTCGCAGACTTATTGCCATCGTGGATCGCAACAAGGCTACCCGCATGATTCATTCCTGCAGGCAGGTCGTGCCAGGTTGTCTCGAAGCCAAGCGCCTCCAGCTCCGGCTTCATCAAATTACCCACTTTGACGACGCCCTCAACATTATCAGTACCACTGTTGATGTTGACGAGTTTTTCAAGCAAAGCGATCTGCTCGGCGCTGTGGCTATCGACATAGGACGCCATGCTTTGCTCATCATGTGCCGTTCCTGCAGATACACCAGTGCAGAAAAACAGAATCAGGAGCGAGGGGAGAAGACTTTTCATGCTGGATAGCGTCCGCTTTTGTGGTGTCGAGCCAGTGTGCCCAAGAACCCGTCAGATTATCCATGACGGGCGCTATTGTGGCGTCCTGAGTGGCAGGAAGCCGGGCAAGGTTCCTTGAGCGACGCCAAAAAAGAGGGATATCAGAAGCTGAGACTTTCCAGTCTCTGAAAGCAAGTCTGGAAGATAAGTCGACGATGCTGCTCGTGCTGATCGGCAACAATCCCCACCCATCTCCCGTCAAATGTGGCTTACTGGGAAATACCACCATCCAATCAGGGATCTCTTCCCTACCCTCGCGGTCTCTTTACGCATGACGAATTCGCGCTCTGCTTTCATACCCTCCTGGCTTCGCCCTGTTCTGCGTCCTTTGCTGGACCCGTATCGCCGTTATCGGCATGCGCGGCTGATCCACGCGGCGCGGATTGCGGTGGGCTTGCTGGTGACTATCCTGTTGACCACCGGCCTCAACCTGCCCCATGGCGAGTGGGCGTCGGTGACCATGCTGATCGTGATCGGCGGTTTGCAGCATCACGGCAATATCGGCAAGAAGTCGGTCGAACGTGCCTATGGAACGTTGATCGGTGCCGGCCTCGGTCTGATCGTGGTGGTCCAGCAGGGCTATCTGGAAATGCCGTTGCTGACCTACGCAATGATGTCGGTGATGTGCGGCTTCTTCGCCTATCACGCCATCGGCAAAGGCGGTTACACCGCGCTGCTGTCGGCGATCACGCTGTTCATCGTTGCCGGTCATGGTTACAACCCGATCAGTGACGGGCTGTGGCGTACCGTCGATATTCTGATTGGTATCGCGCTGGCCCTGGCGTTCTCCTTCGCCCTGCCGCTGTATGCGGTGTTTTCCTGGCGCTACAACCTGGCCAGCGGCTTGCGTGACTGCGCCAAGGTGTACGGGCGCATCGTCCAGGGCCAGCCGGTTACCGCCGATGAGCATTTGAAACTGACCGCCAGGCTCAACGGCACGATGCTGCAATTGCGCTCGCTGCTGCCGTCGGTGTCCAAGGAAGTGAAGATGTCCATGGTCGAGCTGGACGCCATTCAGGGCCACTTCCGCATGTGCCTGAGCACCCTGGAGATTCTCGCCAATATTCGCCCTGCGAATCTGAATCAACTTGCCGACGAGACGCTCAAGGCATCGCTGGACGCTGACTACCGCCAGATTCGCCGGCAACTGATCGGCATGGCCCGCGCCCTGCAAACCGGGGCCACCGAACGTCTGGCACGCACGACCGAAACACCTGAGACACCTGCAGTGAAGGCCGTGATTCCTACCGAGTTGAAGGGCTACCACTTGATGACCCAGCAGTTGGCGCTCAACCTCGACGGCCTGCAGGCGCGTCTGGCCAAGACCGCCAAACGCTGGAAGTTTTAAGGAACCGCCCGTGCCCGATACCCGCCCGCCTGTGCTGGATGAAATCGATCGCCAGCTGATTGCCGCGCTGCAAATCAACGCGCGCGAAAGCGTCGCCATGCTCGCCCGGCAACTGGGCATCGCCCGCACCACCGTCACCTCGCGGCTCGCGCGCCTGGAAAGCAGCAAAGTGATTACCGGTTACGGCGTGCGCCTTGGCCAGCGCGTGGTCAGTGGCGGGTTGCAGGCGTATGTCGGCATCACCGTGCAACCCCGCTCGGGCAAGGAAGTGGTGCGGCGCCTCAGTGCCATGGCGCAGGTTCAGCAACTCTGTGCGGTGAGCGGCGAGTTCGATTATGTCGCCTGGCTGCGCACGGATTCTCCCGAGCAACTGGACCAGTTACTCGACCTGATCGGCAGCGTGGAGGGTGTCGAGAAGACCACCACATCGATCATCCTCAGCAGCAAGATCGATCGCGGCCAGCCGGTGTAACTGGTTACTCGATCAAACAGCCATACAAACCGACCAGCAGATTCGTCACTTAGCCCAAACAAACAGCATATCGACGACACTTTGCGTCTTATTAACGTGCCCGCCCTTCTCTAGACTGTTGTTTTTCGCCGTTGCCCATCAAGGTCCGTCATGAAGAACAACCGTCACCCCGCCAACGGCAAAAAGCCGATCACCATGTTCGGCCCCGACTTCCCCTTCGCCTTCGATGACTGGATCGAGCACCCGAAAGGCCTGGGCAGCATTCCCGTGGAGAACCACGGCGCTGAAGTGGCAATTATCGGTGCCGGGATAGCCGGTCTGGTGGCGGCCTACGAATTGATGAAGATGGGCCTCAAGCCGGTGGTGTACGAAGCCTCGAAAATGGGTGGCCGCCTGCGCTCGCAGGAGTTCGAAGGCGCCAAAGGCATCGTGGCCGAACTGGGCGGCATGCGCTTTCCGGTGTCCTCGACGGCGTTCTTTCATTACGTCGACAAGCTGGGCCTTGAGTCCAGGCCGTTCCCCAACCCGCTGACCGCGGCGTCTGGCAGCACCGTTATCGACCTGGAAGGCACCACCTACTACGCACAGATGCTCTCGGACCTGCCGGCGCTGTTTCAGGAAGTCGCCGACGCCTGGGCCGACGCACTGGAAAGCGGCTCGCAATTCGGCGACATCCAGCAGGCCATCCGCGACCGCGATGTGCCGCGTCTTAAGGAGCTGTGGAACAAGCTGGTGCCGTTATGGGACGACCGCACGTTCTATGATTTTGTCGCGACTTCCAAGGCCTTCGCCAAGCTGTCTTTCTTTCACCGCGAAGTATTCGGCCAGGTGGGCTTCGGCACGGGCGGCTGGGATTCGGACTTCCCCAACTCGATGCTGGAAATCTTCCGTGTGGTGATGACCAACTGCGATGAACACCAGCACCTGATCGTCGGCGGCGTGCAGCAAGTGCCGGTCGGCTTGTGGAGCCATGTACCCGAACATTGCGCGCACTGGCCCAAGGGCACCAGCCTGTCGTCGTTGCACCGCGGTGCACCACGTCCCGGCGTGAAGCGCATTGCGCGCGCCGAGGATGGCAGTTTTGCGGTGACCGACAATTGGGGCGACACCCGGCAGTACGCCGCTGTGCTGACCACCTGCCAGAGCTGGCTGCTGACCACGCAGATCGAGTGCGAAGAGTCGCTGTTCTCGCAGAAGATGTGGATGGCCCTGGACCGCACCCGCTACATGCAGTCGTCAAAGACCTTCGTGATGGTCGACCGCCCGTTCTGGAAGGACAAAGACCCGGAAACCGGCCGCGACCTGATGAGCATGACCCTCACCGACCGGCTGACCCGTGGCACGTACCTGTTCGATAACGGCGACGACAAGCCAGGCGTGATCTGCCTGTCCTACTCGTGGATGAGCGATGCACTGAAGATGCTCCCGCAGCCCATCGAGAAGCGGGTGAAGCTGGCGCTGGATGCCTTGAAGAAGATCTACCCGAAAGTGGACATCGCAGCGCGGATCATCGGTGATCCGATTACCGTGTCATGGGAAGCTGATCCGCACTTCCTGGGTGCGTTCAAGGGTGCGCTGCCGGGCCATTACCGCTATAACCAGCGCATGTACGCGCACTTCATGCAGCAGGATATGCCCAGCGAACAGCGCGGCATGTTCATCGCCGGCGACGATGTCTCCTGGACACCGGCGTGGGTCGAAGGCGCTGTGCAGACCTCACTGAACGCCGTGTGGGGGATCATGAACCACTTCGGCGGCAAGACTCACGCCGAGAACCCCGGCCCCGGTGATGTGTTCCACGAAATCGGCCCGATTGCACTGGGCGACTGACAGAAGGAAAACCCCATGCGCGTTGCGCTGTATCAATGCCCACCATTGCCGCTGGATGTCAGCGGCAACCTGACTCGCCTGGAACAGCAGGCTCAGGCCGCCGCCAAGCAAGGGGCACAGGTGCTGATCTGTCCGGAAATGTTCCTCAGCGGCTACAACATCGGCGCTCAGGCTGTCGGTGAGCTGGCGCAGGCGCAGGACGGTCCGGCAGCGACGCGCATTGCCGCCATCGCGCAGGCCAGCGGCATTGCGATCCTCTACGGCTATCCGGAGCGCGCGGGCGATGGGCAGATCTACAACGCCGTGCAGTTGATCGACAGCCAGGGCACGCGCCTGTGCAACTACCGCAAAACGCACCTGTTCAGCGAGCTGGACAAGTCGATGTTCGTCGCAGGCGACGATCATTACCCGGTGGTCGAATTGAATGGCTGGCGCCTGGGCCTGCTGATTTGCTACGACGTGGAATTCCCCGAAAATACCCGTCGGCTGGCCCTGGCCGGGGCCGAATTGATTCTGGTCCCCACCGCGAACATGCTGCCTTACGATTTCGTCTGCGACGTGACGGTTCGGGCGCGGGCTTTCGAGAATCACTGCTACGTGGTGTACGCCAACTACTGCGGCAGCGAGGGCGCGATTCGTTACTGCGGGCTCAGCAGCATCTGCGCACCGGACGGCAGCCGCCCGTTGCTGGCAGGTCAGGACGAAGCACTGCTGGTCGGCACGCTGGACAAGATACTGCTGGCCCAGGCCAGAACCGCGAACGACTACTTCGTGGATCGCCGCCCGGCGCTTTATACGTCGCTGACTTGATCAGATTAGCCGGATGGATAATTCCCACGCAGGAGCGTGCGGAATAATCCTATAACTATCGTGCCCACGCTCCGCGACCATCGTCATACACAAGCCCGCTTTTGATTCTGGCCGGAGCCCGTAGCGAACTTGTTCGCGAAGACGGTCGCATCAGGCGATGCATTTTCGGAAAGCTTGACGGCCCCTTCGCGGACAAGTCCGCTCCTACGCCCGTTGGGCAGAATCAAAAACGGCCTTCTGCCCGAGGAGTAGGAGCGAACTTGTTCGCGAAGACGGTCGTTCTGGCGATGCATGTTCGAAGGCTTGGCGACCCCTTCGCGGACAAGTCCGCTCCTACGCCCGTTGGGCAGAATCAAAAGCGGCCTCCTGCCCGAGGGGTAGGAGCGAACTTGTTCGCGAAGACGGTCGCTCAGGCGATGCATGTCCGGAAAGCTTGGCGACCCCTTCGCGGACAAGTCCGCTCCTACGCCCGTTGGGCAGAATCAAAACGGTCTCCTGCCCGAGGGGTAGGGGCGAACTTGTTCGCGAAGACGGTCGCTCAGGCGATGCGTTGTCGGAAAGCTTGGCGGCCCCTTCGCGGACAAGTCCGCTCCTACGCCCGTTGGGCAGAATCAAAAACGGCCTTCTGCCCGAGGAGTAGGAGCGAACTTGTTCGCGAAGACGGTCGCTCAGGCGATGCGTTGTCGGAAAGCTTGGCGGCCCCTTCGCGGACAAGTCCGCTCCTACGCCCGTTGGGCAGAATCAAAA